>CBDUIO010000159.1:0-5767 GCA_965367355.1 uncultured Flavobacteriaceae bacterium | reverse complement strand
AACCTTCGAGGTCCATATAGTACCATGTATGTGATTCGCCCCTGGACAATTCGCCAGTATGCAGGTTTTTCAACTGCCGAAGAAAGTAACGCATTTTACAGGCGAAATCTTGCTTCCGGACAAAAAGGACTTTCAGTAGCCTTCGATCTGGCAACACATAGAGGTTATGATAGTGACCATGAACGTGTAGTTGGAGATGTTGGAAAAGCAGGCGTTGCCATTGACAGTGTAGAAGATATGAAAATCCTGTTTGATAAAATTCCATTGGATAAAATGTCGGTTTCTATGACCATGAATGGTGCAGTTCTTCCAATTATGGCTTTTTATATCGTTGCTGCTGAAGAACAGGGCGTAAAACCAGAACAACTGGCCGGAACCATTCAAAATGATATTCTTAAAGAGTTCATGGTCCGTAATACCTATATCTATCCTCCTACGCCTTCAATGAAGATCATCTCTGATATTTTTGAATATACGAGTAAAAATATGCCCAGATTCAATAGTATAAGCATTTCCGGCTATCACATGCAGGAAGCCGGAGCTACCTGCGACATTGAATTAGCATATACGCTTGCTGATGGCTTGGAATACATTCGAAAAGGACTTGATGCAGGAATGGATATCGATACTTTTGCCCCTCGTTTATCATTTTTTTGGGCAATAGGTATGAATCACTTTATGGAGATTGCTAAAATGAGAGCAGCGCGAATGCTTTGGGCAAAATTAGTGAGTCAATTCAATCCAAAAAACGAAAAATCTTTAGCTTTAAGAACGCATTGTCAAACCAGTGGCTGGAGTTTAACCGAACAGGATCCATTCAACAATGTGGCAAGAACCTGCATAGAGGCTGCTGCTGCTGCATTTGGAGGCACGCAAAGCTTACATACAAACGCTCTGGATGAAGCCATTGCACTGCCTACAGATTTTTCTGCAAGAATTGCCAGAAACACGCAAATCTATTTACAGGAAGAAACAAAGATCACAAAAACGGTCGATCCCTGGGCAGGTAGTTTTTATGTTGAAAGTTTAACGAATGAAATTGCCCATAAAGCTTGGGAACTGATTGAGGAAGTAGAAGATTTAGGGGGTATGACAAAAGCTATTGAAGCCGGAATACCCAAATTACGAATTGAAGAAGCTGCAGCACGTAAGCAGGCACGCATTGATTCTGGCCAGGATATTATCGTAGGAGTCAACCAATATGTGTTGAAGGAAGAAGATCCAATTCAAACTCTGGAGGTGGATAATCAAACGGTTCGATCACAGCAGATTGAGCGATTGAAAAAGATGAAAGCCACCAGAAATAAAGACGATGTACAAACTGCATTAGCAAATTTAACCGAAGCAGCTCGCACAGGAGAAGAAAATTTATTAGCTTTAGCTGTCCAGGCAGCCAGAGTAAGAGCAAGCTTAGGGGAAATAAGTGACGCTTTAGAAGAAGTTTACGGACGTTATAAAGCTCAAATTAAATCATTCTCAGGTGTGTATAGTAGAGAAATAAAAGACGATCAATCATTTAAAAAAGCTAAGGAATTAGCAGATATTTTTGCCGAAAAAGAAGGTCGAAGACCTAGAATTATGATAGCAAAAATGGGGCAGGATGGTCATGATCGTGGAGCAAAAGTGGTGGCAACTGGCTATGCAGATGTTGGCTTTGATGTTGATATAGGACCTCTGTTTCAAACACCTCAGGAAGCGGCTAAGCAGGCTGTTGAGAACGATGTGCATATCCTGGGTGTTTCTTCTTTAGCAGCAGGTCATAAAACCTTAGTTCCACAAGTTATTCAAGAATTAAAAAAATATGGTCGAGATGATATTATGGTCATAGTTGGAGGTGTGATTCCAAAACAAGATTATCAGTACTTATTTGATGCAGGAGCTGCGGCAGTTTTTGGTCCGGGAACAAAGATCAGTGAGGCAGCTATTAAGATCTTAGAGGCATTAATCGATTAAATTAATTTAAGTGGTTGTAACGGTAAACAAAGAACACTTCTTTATCAAACCAGAAAAATGACAGATAAAATAAATGAATTGGATAATTATCTGGATAACCACTTCATACATAGAAGTAATTGGTTAAGAGCTGCTGTACTCGGTGCCAATGATGGTATATTGTCAACGGCGAGTATTGCAATTGGTGTCGCAGCCGCAAGTGATGTTCGTGAACCAGTAATACTAGCAACTTTAGCAGGATTAGTTGCCGGTGCTTTATCCATGGCAGCTGGTGAATATGTTTCTGTAAGTTCACAAACAGACGTAGAAAAAGCAGATATAGAACGTGAAAAGCAGGAACTTCTTGAAATGCCTGAAATTGAATTACAGCGGTTGGCAGAAATTTATGAAAAAAGAGGTCTAAAAAAAGAAACAGCTTTAACCGTTGCTAAAGAATTGACGGATAAAGATGCCTTAGGCGCGCATATTCGGGATGAATTGGGAATTAATGAAATTAGTCAAGCTAAACCCACCCAAGCTGCGCTTGCATCTGGAGCTGCCTTTACGGTTGGTGGGATTTTACCTTTATTTGTCACTCTGTTTTTACCTTTAAAAACCATGGAGTATTCCTTATATGGATTTGCTCTTTTCTTCTTAATCATTTTGGGCATATTAGCAGCAAAAACAGGTGGTTCAAGCATAAGAAAGGCTATTATAAGAATAACATTTTGGGGTACCATTGCCATGGGATTGACAGCTTTGGTAGGTTATCTTTTTGGTGTCAATTTATAGAAGCATAAAAATTAAACAACAGTAAATTAAAAAACTTAGTTTGTTAGATATAATCTCACATTAAAATAAATCATTAATATTTAAAAATTTACTCAAATAATAATTCATTTCTTAAAACCAAGTGTTAACAACTTACGTTTTATAAACTCACAAATAATTGTATTTTTACGCGTATTAAAACCAAATCATTTTAATGGGTAAAATCATAGCTATTGCCAATCAAAAAGGAGGTGTTGGAAAAACAACCACCTCTGTTAACTTAGCCGCTTCTTTGGGTGTTTTAGAAAAAAAAGTATTGCTTATTGATGCAGATCCGCAAGCGAACGCTACGTCAGGGTTGGGTATTGATGTTGAAAGTGTAGAAATTGGTACTTATCAGATATTGGAGCATACGAATTCTGCAAAAGAAGCCATTATTAAAACCGACACTCCTAATCTGGATATTATCCCTTCCCACATTGACCTGGTTGCAATAGAAATTGAGCTTGTTGATAAAGAGAACCGTGAATATATGTTGAAGCAGGCTATTGAGCATTTAAAAGATGACTATGACTATATTTTTATAGATTGTGCTCCATCTTTAGGATTGCTAACTCTAAATGCATTAACTGCAGCCGACTCGATTATTATTCCAATACAGTGTGAATATTTTGCCTTGGAAGGCTTAGGAAAGCTATTGAATACTGTTAAAAGTGTGCAAAAAATTCATAATCCAGATCTTGATATTGAAGGATTGCTCTTAACTATGTATGATTCACGATTAAGATTATCTAATCAGGTAGTTGAAGAGGTACAGAAACATTTTGGAGAAATGGTTTTTCAAACAATCATTCAACGAAATGTTCGTTTAGGAGAAGCACCCAGTTATGGAGAAAACATCATAAATTATGATGCCAGTAGTAAAGGTGCTCTAAATTACTTAAGTTTGGCCAAAGAAATTATCAATAAAAACTCCGAATAATGGCGAAGGCGACCAAGAAACAGGCCTTGGGAAGAGGTTTATCAGCATTGTTAAAAGATCCTAGTAATGATATCAATTCTGCACAGGATAAAAATGCTGATATGGTTATTGGTAATATAGTCGAAATTGATATCAATTCCATTGAAGTCAATCCGTTTCAACCAAGAACTAACTTTAGTGAAGAATCTCTTAGAGAATTAGCTTCATCTATCAAAGAACTTGGTATTATTCAACCCATTACGGTAAGGAAATTAGAATTTAATAAGTTTCAGTTAGTTTCAGGAGAAAGAAGGTTTAGAGCTTCCAAACTAATTGGTTTAAAATCTATTCCTGCATATATCAGAATTGCAAACGATCAGGAAATTTTGGAAATGGCTCTGGTAGAAAATATTCAGCGTCAGGATCTTGATCCAATAGAAATTGCATTGTCTTATCAACGACTTATTGACGAAATCAATTTAACGCAAGAGCAAATGAGTGATCGTGTTGGCAAAAAACGATCAACCATAGCTAATTACCTGAGATTGCTAAAATTAGACCCCATTATTCAAACCGGAATTCGTGATGGATTTATAAGTATGGGTCATGGTCGTGCGCTAATCAATATTGAAGATCAAAAAGATCAACTTGAAATTTATGAAGAGATACTTTCTGATAAATTATCTGTAAGACAAACGGAAACTTTAGTTCGCAATTATAAGCAAGGTAACGGAAAGCAATCTACAAGTCCGAAAACTATTGTTGAACTTCCGTCTTATGTGCAAAAAGGGATGAAACAGTTTTCAGATTATTTTGGTCATAAAATCCACGTCAAAGTTTCAAAAAACGGGAAAGGCTCTATAACAATACCTTTTCACTCTGAAGAAGATTTTAAAAGAATCACAAAACTTGTAAAACGTGAAAAGTAATTTATTACTTATTATTTCGATTCTTACATTATTTTCTGCAACAATTCAGGCTCAAAACGATGAAGTCATTCCGCAAAAAAATGAGGAGTTGATCATAGAAACAAAATCGGTTGAAAAAGACACTATAGATCCTTTAACTCCGGCTCGTGCCGCTTTCTATTCGGCGATTTTACCGGGTCTTGGTCAGGCTTACAACAAAAAATATTGGAAAATTCCACTTGTTTACGCAGCTTTAGGAACGGGAATTTACTTCTTTATTGATAATACAAACGAATATAATAAATATCGAGATGTCTATAAAAGACGACTAGCTGGCTTTACTGATGATGAATTTCAGGGGATTTCTGATGAAGCCTTGATTAGAGCCCAAAAAACATTAAGGAAAAACAGAGAAATATCATTGCTCGTAACCGCGGGAATTTATGCACTGAATATTATTGATGCTAACGTAGATGCTCACTTACTTCAGTACAATGTAGATGAAAATCTTGCGCTCCAACCTCATTTTAAAATGAATGAATGGGATGCATCAACTAATTTGGGCTTAACTTTAAATTTTAAATTTTAAAAATGAAAATAGCTTTACTTGGTTACGGAAAAATGGGCAAAGAAATTGAAAAGGTAGCCTTACAGCGAGGACATAACATCGTAATTAAGGCCGATATTAACTCTGTTTATGATATTAATGAAGCCGATGTAGCTATTGATTTTAGTGTGCCAAGTGCAGCTTTCAATAATATTTCTAATTGTTTGAATCATAAAATACCTGTTGTCTCCGGAACTACCGGATGGCTGGATGATTATGAAAAAGCCATCAAATTATGTCAGGAAAAGAAAGGGGCTTTTATTTATGCATCCAATTTTAGTTTAGGTGTCAATATCTTTTTTGAATTGAATAAGACACTGGCAAAAATGATGGATCAATTAAAGCAATACAAAGTTAGCATTGAGGAGATCCATCACACCCAAAAACTGGACGCACCAAGTGGTACAGCAATCACCCTCGCTAAAGGGATCATCGAGAACTCCGGTTATAAATCCTGGAAACTAATCGAAGAAGAACCTTCGGAATATGAACTGCCTATAACAGCAAAGCGAATAGAAAATGTTCCAGGCACACATACAGTCTCTTATGAATCAGAAGTAGATTCAATAGAAATAAAACATACAGCTC
>CBDUIO010000158.1:0-5795 GCA_965367355.1 uncultured Flavobacteriaceae bacterium | reverse complement strand
AATGGAATATCATGGAAATTTGTGGTGGACAAACACATGGTTTGGTTAAAAATGGCATTCTGGAATTACTTCCAGAAAAAGTGCAAATGATTCATGGCCCAGGTTGCCCTGTTTGTGTTACACCTTTAAATTTGATCGACAAAGCTATCGAATTACTTGAAAACGGAGTCATTGTTTGTTCGTTCGGAGATATGATTCGTGTTCCTGGTAGTAAAAAAAGTTTGTTGGAAGCTAAGGCAAATGGAGGCGATTTACGTATTCTATATTCACCAATTGAAGCTGTAAAAATTGCCAGAAACAATCCAGATAAGGAAGTGGTATTCTTTGCAGTTGGATTTGAAACAACGGCTCCAGCCAACGCCTTATCTGTGTTGCATGCTCAAAAAGAAGGCCTGAAAAATTATTCCATATTAGTCTCGCATGTATTGGTTCCACCGGCAATGGAGGCTATTCTTGATGATAAGTTTTGCAACATCGATGCCTTTTTAGGAGCTGGACATGTTTGTGCCATCATGGGATACAAGGAATATTATCCTTTAGCTGAAAAATATAAAATCCCTATTGTCATTACAGGATTTGAGCCTTTAGATTTAGTCCAGGGCATATATATGGCAGTTAAGCAATTAGAGCAAGGTATATATAAAGTGGAGAATCAATATTCAAGAGCTGTAAAAGAGGAAGGGAATACTGCTGCAATCAACGTTATTAACCAGGTATTTCAAATTGGAAATAGAGAATGGAGAGGCATTGGAGAAATTCCGAATAGTGGTTACGTTTTAACACCAGAATTTAAAGAATTTGATGCAGAAACAAAGTTCGGAATTAGCAATATCAAGGTTCCTGAAAATCCTGATTGTATTGCCGGACAAATTTTGAAAGGTATTAAAAAGCCATATGAATGCAGTCAGTTTGGAAAGGTTTGTAACCCCTCGAATCCTTTGGGCGCACCAATGGTTTCGTCTGAAGGAGCTTGCGCTGCATATTATCACTTTTCATCAAATTTAGAATAAATGAACAAAGAAGAATTAGGATTTGAATCGATTACTTTAGGACATGGAAGTGGAGGTTTAATGACGCGAGATCTGTTGGATAAAATTATTTTTAAAACATTCAGCAATCCGTATTTAGACCAAAAACATGATGGCTCCATAGTTAAATTTAATGGTCCAATAGCGATTTCTACAGATAGTTTTGTCGTCTCGCCAATCTTCTTCAAAGGCGGTAATATTGGTGAATTGGCTGTTCATGGAACGGTTAACGATGTCGCTATGTGTGGAGCATTTCCAAAATATTTATCCTTGGCATTTATTGTTGAGGAAGGGTTAAAAATTGAAGAATTCATTACTATAGTTGAATCTATAAAAGAAGCAGCTGATAATAGCGGAGTTCAAATAATCACGGGAGATACCAAGGTTGTTGAAAGAGGAAAAGGCGATAAGATTTTCATTAATACAACTGGATTTGGAGAAGTGAATCCGAGAGCCAATATTTCTACAAAAAATATTAAAGTAGGAGATAAGATAATCGTAAACGGATTTGTTGCTCAACATGGTATGGCAATTATGTCTCAACGTGAAGGTTTGGAATTTGAATCTTCTATTGAAAGTGATACAACGAATTTGAACTTTTTGGTGAACGATTTAATTGATGAATTTGGAGATAGAATCCATTTGTTTAGAGATCCAACACGTGGAGGAATTTCCAGTGTGTTGTCTGAAATAGCTCAGGATATCAATCAAGGAGTGACAATTTATGAAGATATGATTCCGCTTGAAAAACAGGTTGCCGCTGCTTGTGAGATTTTAGGACTGGACCCAATATATGTTGCTAATGAAGGTTTGTTTATCACTATTGTTGATTCAGAAATTGCCGATTCAGTTTTAGAACTTATGAAAAATGATGAAAAAGGCAGAAACTCTGCAATTATTGGTGAGGTAACTTCTCAACATCCTTCTAAAGTTGTGATGCAAAGTTCAATAGGTGGAAAGCGAATTGTAAGTCCGCTTATAGGAGAGCAGCTTCCAAGGATATGCTAAAATGTGATTTAATTATGATATCGGTTCGAATAATATTCTGAAGGTGTTAGTATCTAGAATAATTCCTCTATTAGGCTGTTATCGATATTATTCTTCAAAAATGAATTGAATAGAAGGCTACTAAAGGCTCATCCAGTAAATACCAATAATTATAGCAAAAATTCCACCGGTCATTCTAATGCCTTTAAATAATGCATCGTTGTGCTCAGATTTACTGTATGACGAGATTCTGCCAATAACCAAAGCAAATGTTGTCATCGCAATTATGATTCCCAAAGCAAAACCAAGTATATAGCGAATTGAATCAAACGTATTATTAAAACTAGCCACTGGTAAAAAAAGAATAAAATGTGATATTCCCGCCAATCCATGCAATACACCAATAGATAAAGAAGCTAAATTACTTTGTTTTGTCTCGCCTTTATGCTCGTGTTGATGACCAATACCATGCTTATGTTCATGGTCATGTTTATGTATCAAGGGAGAATTTTCTGTATGAATGTGTAAATGTTTATGTTTCCGTTCTTCTTTAAAAATTTTATAGAAAGCCCAAATACCTATAAAGACTAAAACAATCCCTACTAATTCTTCACTAAAATTTGAGATTTTTTCAACGGGAATTAATTCTTTAAAAAGCAAGAACAATATACCAATTAAGATCATTCCAATAAGATGACCTATGCCCCAAAACAGGCCTATTTTCCATGCTTTTTTCTTGGACTCTATCGCAAAAGGAATGACGGCTGCTAAATGATCTGGGCCACTAATGACGTGTAAAATAGATGCAATAAGGGCCGCGAAAAACGGAAAAGTATCAATCATAAAAGATCAATATCATTTAATAGTTAAGAAATATTTTATTCTATCCTAATGTAATTTTCAGAAAATATCCTGTTTCCATCTTCATCCAGATCAATTTGAATAAACTTGTTCTTTCCAATTTGAAGTTCAAATGGAAATTCTAAATTTTCTTCAATTGCCTGGTTCATCATTTTTGAACCATAGTCTAACATTTCAACTAAACTCGTGTCTGTAATTTTATAGGTTCCAAATCCAAAATATTCAAGAGAATCTGAAGGAACTTTTCTTGCCCACATAACATGGGTTGGAGTGTACATTTTAATCTGTTTATAACCTGGACTTAGTCCAAAAGAATCGGAAATTTTGTTGTCTTGGTAATTATAGTAACTTGTTAATTCCCAAGTACCTTCTAGCGTGAGTTTTTCTTCTTCTTGTACGACATCATTTTTTTTAGAATTTTCACAGGAAATTACGGCAAAAATCAAGAGGCAGAGGATTACACTTTTTTTCATAATTATAGTTTTTGATAAGTTATGGATTCTTATAAAGTTACAAAAAAAAAGGAATATTCCATTTTTACATAAATAGTAATTATTTTCTGATAATAACTTTTGATAAAAATTGATCATTTTTTTTTATTAAAAGCAATACATTTGTTGAGTAAATAATAAAAATATGTCCGATTCAATTGAAAGAGTAAAGTGTTTAATTATAGGATCTGGTCCTGCTGGTTATACAGCGGCTATTTATGCTGCCAGAGCTAATATGAAGCCGGTTTTATATCAAGGCAATCAACCTGGAGGTCAACTGACTACTACTACAGAAGTCGAAAATTTCCCTGGGTATCCAGATGGGGTTACAGGTCCTGAAATGATGATACAGTTACGAGCTCAGGCCGAAAGGTTTAAAACTGATGTAAGAGATGGTTGGGTGACCAAAGTTGATTTCTCTGGACCCATTCATAAAGTTTGGGTTAATGACACAAAAGAGATTCATTGTGATACTGTTATTATCTCAACAGGAGCTTCGGCAAAATATTTGGGCTTGGAATCTGAACAAAAATATTTAAAACTAGGTGGAGGTGTTTCTGCCTGTGCCGTTTGTGATGGATTTTTCTACAAAGGGCAGGAAGTAGTGATAGTTGGTGCAGGTGATTCGGCCTGTGAGGAAGCGCATTATCTTTCGCAATTATGTAAAAAAGTAACCATGTTGGTTCGTAGAGATGTTTTTAGAGCGTCAAAAATTATGGCAAACAGAGTGAAGAATACCAAGAATATTGAAATATTATTCAATACAAATGCTATTGAGGTTTTAGGTGATGGGCAAGTAGTTACCGGTGTTCGCGCTAAAAATAATGTTTCAGGAAAAGAGTTTGAAATTCCGGCTACAGGGTTTTTTGTAGCAATTGGACACACACCTAATACGGCAATTTTTAAAGATTATTTAAATCTTGATAAAACAGGTTACATAATCAATGTTCCTGGAACCTCAAAAACGAATGTTGAAGGTGTTTTTGTCTCGGGAGATGCTGCTGATCATGTTTACAGGCAAGCAGTAACAGCGGCAGGAACTGGATGTATGGCAGCTTTAGATGCCGAAAGATATTTGGCTGCAAAAGATGCAACCTTTGAAGTATCGACTCCGCAATACTAAATTTTTATCAAAAAATCAGACAAAAAAATCCGAAGTTTTAGCTTCGGATTTTTTTTTATAATTCCTTTTTATAAAGCCTGGAGGTGTCAGAGAATTTATTAATAGTGATTTTTGGGTCTCCATAAATGAAAACCTCGCTGGATCCAGATGATTCAATAATAATGTCATCTAATGCCTGAATTTCAAAATCGCTGGAATCTTCAGCTATAATTTCACAATAATTGACGGCTAAATTCTTACCAATAAAATTGCTCGAATTTATTGTGTTGGCTTTTAAGAACTTTACATCACCTTCAATTTTTGCAAATGCCCTTTGATACATATCCAATTTAAGGCTGTCACAAGTTATAAGTGCTTCTGAACTGCTGCTTTCATTTAATTCCAATTCTACTAATTTACTGTCAATATTAAATCTTGATCTGGCATTTAATTTGAGAGTTGAAGTATTATTGTTTATCAGTTTAAAAGTATGAGTCCTTAAATTTAAATTTGCCTTAGCATCATCATTTAAACGCAATACAACATTTGAGTTATCAATGGCGTTTACAGAATTCAATTCGGCATCATCATTTAACTCAATTTCATTTAATGATTCAGTATACCTAACTGTAATTTCCAATTCTTTTTTGGAGGTAATTCTTTTAGTTGTTTTTAGCCTTAGAATACTATCAGAAACATTAAATTTTATTACATCATGTAAATTTTCATCTGTTTTAATTTCAATTGATGCCACGTTATCTTTAATTAGAGATACCGTAAATTTTTCTCCCAGAACTAATTTATTAAATGAATTAATTTCAGTTTGAATTATAGTTACATTCTTATTGCCTTTAATTTTGCTTTGGCCTAAAGTAATTGACGTAAATAGGGCTAATATTACAAGGGATATAAATTTTGTATTCATTCAATGGATTATTTGTTATTGTAACAAATATAAACAAAAACCGTCCCAAACTTTAAAAAATGCTTGAAACGGTTTTCAATAGATTGGTTAGCTTTTGTTTATTTTTTATCTACACTTCCGGATACGCCTCCCTTTTTGGTAACTTTTTCAGGGTTGCCATAATATTTAATGTCGCCACCACTTGATGCTTTTGCATATAATTCTTCTGAAGTGTTTAAAATAATATCGGCTCCACTTGTTGCATGTGCCTTTCCATTTTGAGCAATTAATTTATCTGCTTTTATGTCACTTCCACTTGTGGCTTCTGCAAATATCTTATTTGCAATACCAGATAACCTAAGATCACTTCCACTTGTAGATTTGCACTCCACAACATCAACATCTATTTCCAAATCCATATC
>CBDUIO010000157.1:0-5822 GCA_965367355.1 uncultured Flavobacteriaceae bacterium | reverse complement strand
CTCCAATACCACAACCATATTTTGTGCCTGTTTGCTCCAAATATGTTCGAATTACAGTTAGTAAAGACTCTTGGCCTTTCACTTCTAAAGATAAAGCCTTGCCATTTAGAGTAAAATTAATCTGTTTCATCTTTAACTATTTTTAATTTGTTAGATTGAATTTCCTTTTTTCAACCTATAAAAACCCTCTTCAATTTAAGAAATAAATGTCAAATCTTAATTTATTTTATCTATAAATATTGCAACAAAAGGTAATCCAATCTCTCCTAAATAATTATACATATTCTGACACTTCTCCTGAAAAATTATAACTAGATAAAGGTGCTCTTTGTTTTGGATAACTAAGCTTTGAAAAAATCAAGAAACAAGGGAAAGAAACCTTTGTTGATGACTAAATCTTTACCCCGAAAGAGCAGATGAGCCAAAAAAAAAGTGATCAAAGAAAACGAAATCCCGCAAATGGTAAGGAAAACATAACCAACAGAAATAAAATAAATTTATCGCATTTTTGACGGCTTGGAATTATATGATAATTTTCTATATTTAATAAAACAAACAAATTAACCTTAAAAACAAAACTTTATGAAACCAACTCTTAAACTTCTAGTATTTGCATTTGCATTATTATTAACAATTTCCTGTAATCAAGGTAAAGATCCTGAAGCTGCCAAAATGGAAGCAGAAAAAATGGCATTGGAAAGCAAGATTATAGAAAATAACAAAATAATGTTTAAAGCCTGGAATGAGGGCAATCCGAGTTTACTCGATGATGTTACTGTTGAAAATTTTACCAGATATCAAAATGGTGAATTGACTGGCAGTGACCGAGCAAGTTATGCCGAATTAATGAAAACATTTCAATCCGCATTACCGGATATGAATTTCACTTATGATATTGTCGCAAAGGGTAATAAAACTTACACTAAGTGGTCGGCAAAAGGAACAGCAAAAGGTATGTTTGGGGATATTAATCCTACAAATGAAATAAGTGAAACACATGGTTTTACTATATTGACTTTTAATGAAGAAGGCCTTGCGACAACAGAAGAGGCTTATATGGATCCATTGACCTATTTAAAACCTTGGGGCTATACTATGGTTCCACCAGCATCTGAATAGAGCAAGCAATAGAATTAAATAATGTATCCAAAAAAGGCTTCAAGATTGAAGCCTTTTTTAATTGTTTTAATTCTATATTAATCCATATCAAATCGCAAACCAAGGGATATGTTATTCTGGTCAATGACCTGATCATTAAAGATTGGTGACAAATCATACTTTGCATAAAGTGCAATGTCATCAAACGCAATATAAGCGCTTAAACCGTATACCAGGTCACTGGTGTTATAACTTCGTTTTAATTTATCCTTAACTCGATTACCATCAATCTCATATTTAAGTTTTTGTCTTGTTCCTATATTAAAACCTGCATAACCACCTAGCCCAATTTTAAACTGATTATCTGTAGAATATCTAAAATATGTGTCCCTTTCAATTTTTTTAGATGGTCCAAATTCAAAATGGACCGGAAATACCAGATTGGTAATGGTGAGTTTAGATTTTTTAAGATCGGTTGGGAATTCTTCCAGATATGTTAGATCATTATCCTGCACAAAATATTGATTGTCCTTTGGTTTTAATCCATTCATTTGAAATGAAAATCCGTACTTTAATCTCAGAAAATTAGAATTATCAAAGACTCTGGTTTTCCAGGCCCAACCCATTTCAAAAAAGCGAGAACCTCCAAATTTATAAGGTGAATCTTCCAGTTTTTCTCCATCAATAAGTGCGTTATTCAATCCAAAGGCAAGAACCAGATCGCTGGTTGTTCGTCTGTCATATTTTCTTGGCTTGTCCTGATCTCTTTTGCCAAAATAAATAAATTCATCGTTGGTATTTTCATCTTCTGCGCCTCCAATTCTCAAATAATAACCAGAACTGGTTACATCTAATTCAACATCTCCTTCTTCATTTCGTTTTAAAAGTTCAATCTTATTATCAATAATGGCTATTTTGTTTTCAATGTTCATAGCTCTTTTTTCTGCATATGATTTCTTGAGGATCTCAGCCTCTTCAGTTGATATTTCTCCGTTTTCCAACCTGAAATTTATGGCTTCCACTTCAGCTTTCAACTGATCTTTTTCCTGAGACCTTACTGTTTCTTTTTTAGCTTCCAGCGACTTGATCTGGTCTTCCTTAGTTGTTGTTTCCTGCGCGTTACTAATTTGGACCATGAGACCTAACATGATAAGTGCTAAATACTTTGAAATGGCTTTACATACACCAGTAACATTAATACTTTTTTGTTCGTGAATCTTTGATTTCATAATTGATCGTTTTTTAATTGATGATATTTATTTTAAAACTTTATGATTAAAAACTGGCCAGCACTTTGACGGGCTCAGTGTGACGACATCCTTCTTCTATAATAATTAATCATTCCTGTCTGCCATGGCAGTAACTACCGTGTTATATCCGGAAACAATAGTGTTAAATATTTTATCCCTGAACGATTCATCCAGGTCGGTTTCTACATCTTCAAGCAAAGCATTGGCATCAACTTTTGTTTTACGCCCTGTATTCATTGTTTTTATCAACAAGTCTTTTTGTGCGGTTTCTAAAAGAAATTCTATTTTAGAATCTTTAATGATACTATTATTACTTTCCATTTGAGTGTTTTCTGCAAGGGATTCATGGATATTTTGGTCATTCATAATTAATTCTGAATTTTTTGGAATTTCATTATTAGTTTGTGAATTCTCAAAGGACTTATTCGCAACTTCCTCCTTCATTGAATTAAGATTGCCGCTCTTGTTCAGACTATACTGTTTTTTTGTTTCGGATTGATTTGACACTGCTGAATTCACTTCTGAAATTATGTCTGTTTTTAATATTGCTTCAACCTTTACATTTTCAAGTGATTCAGGTTGCTCTATTTCCATTTCATATGATCTTACTGTTGGAGTTTCCACTACAGTAGGCAATACGGTTTCACTGTCACGTGTTTTAAGTGAATAGGTTGTTATCAATAAAACGCCAACCAGACTGGCTGCTATACCAATCCGCCAAAACATACTTTTATTCGTTTTACCTTCATATGCATCTAATTCATCAGATAACCTATGCCAGGCATTTTCAGAAGGTTGAATAGTTCGTCTTTCAAATTTGTCCTGAATATTTTTCTCGAATTTAATTGGTGCCATAGCTGGTTTTATTTAATTCTTTAATTTTTTGCTGAAGCATTTTTCGTGCTTTAAATAATTGTGATTTAGAAGTCCCGGAAGAAATATTCAATAATTCTGCAATTTCATCATGCTTATATCCTTCAACGGCATACATGATAAAAACCATTTTGTATCCTTCAGGAAGCGCATCGATTAGCCGTTGAATGTCATCCACTTCTAATTCAGTATCTATCAAACTTTCGAAGTTTTCATTTACATTAACCTCCTCCATTGAAAATTCTATTTTCTTTTGCCTCCTCAAAAAAGAGATAGACTCCCTTACCATAATTCGCCGCATCCAACCTTCAAAGCTTCCTTCACTCCTAAAATTTTTCAAATTTGTAAATACTTTAAAGAATCCTTTCAACATTACATCCTCCGCATGATGCAAGTCTCTTATATAATACCTGCAAATGCTTAACATTTTAGGAGAATACATATTAAACAGAATATGTTGAGCCTCACGATCCTTTTTGATCGCTTTTTTAATAAGCTTGTCTTCATTATTATAAAGTTGAATTACTTTCAAAAGCGGATTCATTTGGTCTTATATTTTAATAGACGCAAAAATTAGGCAAAAGGTTGCCTAGCCGAAATTATTTTTTTCTATCAATGACGTAATTGACCATTATTTGAAGAGAATTTTTATATTCTGAATCAGGAAATTCTTTTAAAATTAATAGAGCTTCCTGCTGGAATTCTACCATTTTATTAACGGCGTAATCCAATCCACCATTTTTTATCACAAATGCAATCACATCCTTAACCCGTTTTGAATCTTTATTGTAATTCTTGATAGAATTGATCAACCAGGATTTATCCTTTTTAGACACCTTATTAAGAACATGAATTAAGGGTAAGGTCATTTTTTGTTCCTTTATATCAATACCTGTAGGTTTGCCTATTTTCTCTTTGCCATAGTCAAATAAGTCATCCTTAATCTGGAATGCCATACCAATGAGTTCACCAAATTTTCTCATTGTTTCTACTTCCGGTGAATTAGGCTTTACAGATGCTGCTCCCAAACTGCAACATGCTGCTATGAGGGTAGCTGTTTTTTGACGGATTATTTCGTAATAAACCGCCTCGGTTATATCGAGTTTCCTGGCCTTTTCAATTTGAAGAAGTTCACCTTCACTCATTTCCCTTACGGCAACAGAAATAATCTTAAGCAGATCAAAATCATTATTATCTATAGATAAAAGAAGCCCTTTAGACAACAAGTAATCACCAACCAGAACCGCAATTTTATTTTTCCATAAAGCATTAATAGAGAAAAATCCACGCCTTCTATTACTATCATCCACAACATCATCATGAACCAGAGTTGCTGTATGGATCAATTCGATCACTGAAGCTCCTCTATAGGTTCTTTCGCTTACTTCACCATTAGCAACCATTTTTGCGACCAGAAAAACAAACATAGGACGCATTTGTTTGCCTTTTCTATTTACTAAATAGTGGGTAATTCTGTTGAGCAATGCCACTTTACTGGACATGGATAATTGAAACTTTTTTTCAAAAAGTTCCATTTCAAAATCAATGGGCTGTTTTATCCGTTCAACGATTTTCATTGCATTTCAAAGGTAAAAAATTTAAGCATACAAAAATTTTGTATATTTACTGCCTTAATCACCTCAAAATGAAAATTATATCTACTTTACTTATAGCTTTACTTTGTGTAAATTTCAATCTGAATGCGCAAATTAGCTGTGCAAACCCTCAAGTAATTAATCCAGGTACATATACGGTTACAGATGTAGCAGTTCCGGGTCAGGTTCCAAATCCGGAATGTGCAGATAATTTTGGCGGGTTGAGAACCTCAGGAAGATGGTTTCAATATACCTCAGGTGTAGATGGAGTAGCTACTGTTTCAAGCAGTTTAGCTCAAAATTCAAATACGGATACAAGATTTCATGTATACACAGGAACCTGCAGCACTTTGGCTTGTTTAGCAGGTAACGATGATGCCGATGTTTTTGGAGGCGTAAAAACTTCTGAAGTAACATTCCCGGTATCTAATGGCACAACATATTACATTGCATGGGATAACCGCTGGAGTTCAGACGGATTTGATTTTATTCTTACTGAAACTGCAGTAAGTTGCAGCAACGGCATTTTACCAATTAATGAGGATTTTGATGATCCTAATTCTTTTGTGGCCTGCCTGTCACTTGAGGATACTGATTCTAATGGTACAAGTTTTAAACAGATTATTGATAATATAGATGGTTCAGGACCTGATGAAGACTTTGCTTCAAATGGTTCCAACTCTAATAGTGCAAAAGATGACTGGTTGTTTTCTACACCTATTGATTTAATTTCCGGACATGAATACATCATAGATTTTAAATATAACGGAGCTAATGGATCATTTACGGCAGATGAAAATCTTGATGTTTATTTTATAGACGCTCCCTCATCAGGGGGTAATGTTTTAAGTACTTTATTTTCTGATTCTGGAATAACCTTAAATGGAGGTACCTATGCACAGGCAGAAACAAATGCTTTTTCTGAATCTGTTTCTTATACATCAACTGCCACGGGAACCTACTATCTTGCCTTCAATGCAACATCAAATCCTAATACAGGTTCTTT
>CBDUIO010000156.1:0-5857 GCA_965367355.1 uncultured Flavobacteriaceae bacterium | reverse complement strand
TTGGAACGCCATCGCAATCGGCATCGTTCACATTGGTTGTTGTAATAGACGCATCATTGTCATCACAATCAATATCCGTTGGAACGCCATCACAATCGGCATCGTTAGTACCACCAGCGGAGATCTCTACAAAAAAGGAACATTCTGAAATGCCCTGTGAATTTCTCGCTTGTATTTTAACTTCTGTAATTCCAACACCAAACTCTCTATGGTATGGAAAACCTTTCCATTGATTGATGTTATCATGATAATAGTACAAAACATGCGGGACTTCTTGCCCGTTATCGTCTGTTACAACTATGTCATTTACATATGTAGGAAACCAATAACCTTTCGAGGTCTGGAATTTAGGCCATACATAGACATAATCTTCTTCAACGCATCCAAGATAAAAATCCTCAGGACACTCAATTTGAGGTGGCCAAGGAACTGATTCCAGGTCTGAAACGGTATCAGAACTTGAAACATTTTCAGAATCACTGATGTTCGTTGATTTGTAGATCTCGGGCGAATTTACCACCCCATAAACGTTTAGATTAGCTGTCATTAAGAATACCAGCCAAAACACGTGCCTTGTGAAAGCCTTTGGCTTCCAAAGTAATTTTGATTTCATTTTTAGTGAATTTAATTGATTAATAGCAATTTTAAAGTTAGCAATTCTTGATGAGAAAATTCAACTATATAATTTAAAACAATTGATTTTCGACAACAAACCTTTTTAATCGATTAAATGAGCAAGGCTAATTATTTATATAAGATAATACTTACATAATAAGTAAATACAGTATTTATGCAAATTGAAATGGAAAAAATAAAATTGTAATAATTATTTAATTTGAGAGCTAGTAGAAATTTTTCCAGATAAGATTTTGAGATGAAATCAGAATGTATGAATATTGACAAGTTCTCGAATGTTCTGATGATCCTTCTTGTAGGAATTGAATCTAGATTATAAAAGATTTTCGGTATAACTTAAAACGATATAAAACTTCAATCTAAAAAATGAATTAAATTCTATTAACGCAGTTATTTGGCAAAGAGATTAGAGGATAAGTAACGGTCTCCACGATCACAGATAATGGCAACAACGACGCCTTTTTCCAAAGTTTCGCTTAATTTTAAAGCAGCTGTCACTGAGCCACCACTGCTCATGCCTGCAAAAATACCTTCTTCTTTGGCAAGTCGGTTGGTCATTGTTATGGCTTCTTCTTCACTCACTTCAATGATCTGGTCAATTTTATTGCGATCAAAAATTTTAGGCAGGTAGGCTTCAGGCCATTTCCTGATTCCAGGAATTCGAGAATCATCTGTTGGTTGGGCACCAATTATTTGAATGGATTTATCTTTTTCTTTTAAATAGCTTGAGGTTCCCATAATGGTTCCTGTAGTGCCCATGGCAGATACAAAATGCGTGACTTTTCCTTCAGTATCGCGCCAGATCTCAGGTCCTGTGGATTTGTAATGGGCCTTCCAGTTATCATCATTGGCAAATTGATTCAGCATAAAATAACCTTCTTTGAGGACTTTATTTTCGGCATAATCCCTGGAACCTTCAATTCCAATATCAGACGGTGTTAATATAACTTCGGCACCATAGGCTTCCATGGTCTGGATTCTCTCCCTGGTTGAATTTTCGGGCATGACCAGTTCGATGTTCAATCCGAAGGCACTGGCGATCATCGCCAGAGCAATTCCTGTATTTCCACTGGTAGCCTCAATTAATTTAGTGTCCTTATTTATTTCCTTGCGTTCCAATGCAGATTTGATCATATTATAGGCGGCCCGATCCTTTACGCTACCTCCGGGATTATTACCTTCCAGTTTCAGCAGCAAGGTAATGTTCACATTTTTAATAATATGATTTGCCCTGATCATAGGTGTATTGCCAATGATATCAAAGAGTTGCTTCGTTTTCAAGATGTTATTATTTTTTAGGTTTCAATTTAGTTTCAGACGTGTGATAGACCAAAGTATTTTCAGATATGCTTTCTATGATCCATACATTACCACCTATGGTACAATTCTTTCCTATAACGGTGTTGCCTCCTAAAATAGTGGCATTCGCGTAAATGGTAACATGGTCTTCTACAGTTGGATGCCGCTTGGTTCCCTGCATGTCCTTGGTAATATGCAAGGCACCCAAAGTAACGCCCTGATACAATTTAACGTGGTCTCTGATGATCGCGGTTTCCCCTATGACAATTCCGGTGCCATGATCAATAAAGAATGGACAACCGATCTCTGCACCCGGATTAATATCTATTCCCGTCAATCGGTGTGCATATTCGCTCATGAGTCTTGGAATAAGAGGCATATTGATCTTATAGAATTCATGGCTGAAACGATAAACAGCAATGGCGTAAAATCCGGGATAGGATAGGTAGACCTCATCCAAAGATTTGGCAGCCGGATCATTATCAAGGATATCCTGTGCATCTCTGTTCAATTTTTCTATGATCTCCGGTAGTTTTGTCAAGAATGTTTTCCAGATCGATTTACAGGTTGCATCAGGGTTGAAGCATGCCAAATTAGTTATTTCATCAAAATCAAGTTCTAATTTTTTAAGATGATCTTCAACAGATACATTCGCATCAAATAAGGTGTGGAACAGCTCGTCGGTGAATATCTCGGTCTTGGATTTTAATCTAAAGTCAAGATTCGGTCTTTTTTTATGAGCTTTTATTCTGTTAATTAAATCTACAGGAACCATATATTTTAGTCTTGTCAGGTGTAATGAATAGTCATATTGAATCCTTTATCCTTACAGCCTATTTTCGTTTAGTAATATTATTAAAATCGTGAGAGAAAAAAGCTTTTTTTATAGGAACTTTAACAGATTAAATAATGAGGCTAATTTCAATAAAAATGATGAAAAGGTATTAATAGATTTAGTTTTGAAAAACACCATAATCAATTTTATTGTTTGACAATTGTTCATTTATGATTAACTAAAACTTTTATTTGTGATTTGGATCCTTTGACAAAATAAAGGTTTTCATTAATATTATCTTTATACACACTTATAATATTATAAGGTTCAAAATTTTGGTATTGAAAATCGTAAACCGGTTTTCTTAAAAAAGAGTTTTCATTACTCTTTATAGAAATTTTATTAATAGAATCATTTAAAGGCATTTGTTCAATGCTGTCAATTTGAAATTGCAATTCATTATTTTCATTCTTATTCGTAAATCTCTTTTTAAAATTTCGATATATTTTTTTAACAGTTTCTGAGGAGTCATACATTTGAAAAATACGATCCTTTAGTTTATCCATTTTTAATAAAAATTTTACGTATGGCGTTTTTAGGATGTGGTTATCCTTGTATACGAATTGATTCTCATAGGTTCGTATATCATTACACCAAAATAATTTGTTCTCTTTCACACCACCCCACATCAGATCAAAAATTTTGAAATTATTATCAAAACACCATTCGATTTTTGCAAATATGGCAATTTGTCCAAGTCCGAATTTATAATAGTCAATATCATAAGAAGAAATAAAATCTATGACAATATTCTGAAAATGATAATTTAAACCTATATGGATGGGTTTTTCTTCATTATATATTACATAAAATGATGCTTTTTTATCCAGTATAAGTTGGTAGGTTTCTTTAAATAGAGAATTCCATTTATTTTCTGCTGCAAATTTGTCACCACGTTGCTCAAATCTCCTCCCAACTAATTGTTTTAATTCCTGAAATAAAAATTTGTATTCAGATTCAGAAATATCTCCGAAATATGATCGATATTCAATTTTAAAACACGTTTCCAGCCTTTTTTTTCTATTCCTGACCTTATTACTGTTCTTTAATTTCATAAAACTATTTAGGAATTCAGATACATTCGAAAAACCTTCCAGATTTATTAGAAAATGTTCAATCTTATTATATTTTATTACTTGGTCTCGAACATCTGACTTATTTAAAATTAAACTTAAATAAGAAGGTATCTTTTGAACTTCGTGAATTTTTTTACCAACAGGATCGCTTATATTAAATTCGCTGTTTGAAAACTCTTCACTATTCATTTGGTTAATTAATCCTCTATAAAAAGGCATAAGTTGCCTTTTTTCAAAAAAGTCAATTGTAAAGTTATATTTTGAACTTTTAAATGGTTTTAAAAACATAATTTATACTTTTAAATGTCATATAATTTATTTGAATATTTTTTTGAAAAAATATATACGGTCCTTTTAATATTCTACCACTTTTTAAAAAACAAAATACTAGTAGTGACTCATATTTTCTTATTCCCCTGATGTAATTGGAATATAAAGTCCTTTTGCAGTAAGGAACAGCTCTAAAAAGTTTTCTGGCTACTAAACGAACTATTGAAATTCCAGCTTTAATTGCTTGAAGCAATTTGTTTACAATTTCGGATTCGGTAATTTGAGTGTAGGATGTCATGTTATTAGGAGTAATTCCTGTAAGAGGAGTGTTAAAGGCAAATATCACTGACATAAAAATTAGAAATGCAAGCTAGGGCATTTATGATTGGTGTTCGTTTGTTTATGCTTGCTATTAATAAATTTTGACTGGTAAATTACATTTTTTTTTCCAATTAAATATGTTCTGAAGAAATTATAAAGAATTTCCGGATTGTTATATGTATTGTTTTTTTATGAAAATGCTACTCCCTTTTATTTTGGAAAGTTGGAATATTTGGATGATTTTTAGCAGAAAAAACTAAAAAACCCAATTCAAAATGAATCAGGTTTTAATCAGTAGCGAGAGGGGGGCACGATCCCCCGACCTCCGGGTTATGAATCCGACGCTCTAACCAGCTGAGCTACCTCGCCATTTAATAATGGGTGCAAATATAAAAACAAAAAATAGGAGTGCAAACATAAGGCTTTAAATTATTTTATAGTTTTTTTTTTAATATCTAAATTATGTATATATTAGGCTCCTTAATATGAATAGATGGAAGAGAAAACCAAATTTGAAATTGAATTTCCAATACACGCATCACCACAGCTTTTATATCAGTATATATCGACCCCTTCGGGGTTGTCTGAGTGGTTTGCTGATAATGTAAATTCGCGAGGTGAACTGTTCACATTTATTTGGGATGATTCTGAAGAACGCGCAAAACTGATTACCAAAAAAAATGGTGAACGCGTTAAATTCAAATGGCTGGACAATGGAGATGCTGAAAACAGTAATTACTACTTCGAAATTCGAATTCAGGTTGATGAAATCACGAAAGATGTGTCCTTAATGGTCACCGATTTTATAGAAGAAGATGAACTCGATGAGGCTAAAATGTTATGGGAAAATCAAATTTCAGATCTCAAACAGGTTTTAGGTTCTGCTTAACACAAAAACAACGAATTAAAAGTATATTTGTCCAGTCCCGATAGCTATCGGGATTTTTTCGGGACTTTTTTTTATGATCAATTTTAACGGAACAGTTACAAAAAGCAAAGAATTATCCATCAATAACCGTGGTTACAGGTATGGTGATGCTTTATTTGAGACCATTAAAGTAATGGGGACGAATATTTTATTCTGGGAGGATCACTATTTCAGATTAATGGCTTCTATGCGCATTCTTAGAATGGAAATCCCTATGACCTTTACCATGGAATATCTGGAAAAGCAAATAGTGGAAACTGTAATTGCCAACGGATTGGATGCTGCCACATCTAAGGTAAGATTGCTAGTGCATCGAGAAGAAGGTGGGTTATACAGACCAGAAACCAACAGCATAGGGTTTATCATTACGGCTGAAGCACTTGAGAACGCACATTATTTATTGAATGAAGGTCCTTATTTGGTGGACCTTTTCAAAAATTATTATGTGTCTGCTGATCTTTTATCTACCCTAAAAACCAATAATAAAATACT
>CBDUIO010000155.1:0-5913 GCA_965367355.1 uncultured Flavobacteriaceae bacterium | reverse complement strand
TAAATCATTTAAAATCATTATATTTGCGCCTTGGTACGAAAGACGTATCATTACATAAAAATTATTTACAATAATATTGGCATGTATTTAGACAAGAAAGAAAAAGAGAAACTCTTTAAAAAACATGGTAAAGACGCAAAGGATACTGGTTCTCCGGAAGGACAGATCGCGTTGTTTACACACAGGATCAATCACCTGACAGAGCACTTAAAAAACAATCGTAAAGATTACAACACAGAGCGTTCACTGGTGAAATTAGTTGGTAAAAGGCGTTCATTGCTTGATTACCTGACTAAAAAAGATATCTTAAGATATCGTGCAATAGTAAAAGAATTAGGTTTAAGAAAATAATTCAACAAAAACCACGCCTAAAAGCGTGGTTTTGTTTTAAACTGAAACTTAGTTATGTAAAAGATCCTGAAACAATCCGATCCCGATAGTTATCGGGATTATAGGGACAGGATAAAAAGAAGAAGCTTATTACAGTTTTTCATTGGTCAAACACACAACAACTACTACACAACAACACAACGACCATTGTTTAACATTATTCCGACATAAAAAATATTGTCGGGATTAGAATTAAAAAAATTATGATTCCAAAAACATTTAGAGAGGTAATTACTCTCGACGATGGCAGAGAGATCTCCATCGAAACCGGAAAATTAGCTAAACAAGCTCATGGTTCGGTAGTTGTACAATCTGGAAAATGTATGTTATTATGTACAGTTGTTTCCAATTACAAACAATCTGATGTCGATTTTTTACCACTAACGGTAGACTATCGTGAAAAATTTGCTGCTGCAGGAAGATATCCGGGAGGATTCTTTAAAAGAGAGGCAAGACCTAGTGATGGCGAAGTATTGACCATGCGTCTTGTAGATCGTGTCTTACGACCATTATTTCCAAAAGATTATCATTCTGAAACACAGGTGATGATCCAATTAATGTCACATGACGACAATGTGATGCCTGATGCCATGGCCGGATTAGCAGCTTCTGCTGCCATCCAGTTATCAGATTTCCCTTTTGAGTGCCCAATTTCGGAAGTCCGCGTAGGACGCATCGATGGAAAATTTATTATCAATCCTTCATTTGCCCAACTGGCAGAATCTGATATCGATATGGTTATTGGTGCTTCTGCAGACTCAGTGATGATGGTAGAAGGCGAAATGAATGAGATCTCTGAAGAAGAAATGGTTGAGGCAATCAAATATGCCCATGAAGCCATTAAAGTACAATGCGCAGCTCAGGTAAAACTAGCCGAAGCATTTGGTAAAAAAGAAGTACGTGAGTACGAAACAGAAACAGAAGATGAAGAGTTAGCCAAGAAAATTCATGATATGGCATATGATAAAGTATATGCCGTTGCAAAAGCAGGCTCTGCCAAACATGAACGAAGTGCTGCATTCGACGCCATTAAAGAAGAAATAACAGGAACCTTTTCTGAAGAAGAATTGCAGGAAATTGGCGGATTAGTCTCTAAATACTACAGCAAAGCAGAAAAAGCAGCTGTTCGTGATCTGACTTTAAATGAAGGTTTACGATTAGATGGCAGAAAAACAGATGAGATCAGACCCATCTGGTGTGAAATAGATTATTTACCATCAACCCATGGTTCTGCAATTTTTACAAGAGGTGAAACTCAGGCTTTGGCCACAGTAACCTTAGGAACGTCTCGTGAAGCAAACCAAATAGATATGCCATCATTTGAAGGTGAAGAAACCTTCTATTTACACTATAACTTCCCTCCTTTTTCAACCGGAGAAGCAAGACCTATAAGAGGGACTTCCCGTAGAGAGGTAGGACATGGTAATTTGGCACAACGTGCCTTAAAAGGTATGATCCCAAAAGATTGTCCTTACACGGTTCGTGTGGTTTCTGAAGTACTGGAAAGTAACGGGTCATCATCTATGGCAACCGTATGTTCAGGTACAATGGCTCTTATGGATGCCGGAGTGCAATTGAAGAAACCAGTTTCGGGTATTGCCATGGGTCTAATTACAGATCTGGAATCCGGAAAATATGCTGTTTTATCAGATATCTTAGGTGATGAAGATCATTTAGGTGATATGGACTTTAAAGTTACAGGTACTGCCGACGGGATTACCGCCTGCCAGATGGATATAAAAGTAAAAGGATTATCCTATGAAATACTTGTAAAGGCATTAAAACAAGCCATGGTAGGACGTATTCATATCCTTGGTAAATTAACTGAAACAATCGCTAAACCGAATGCTGATGTTAAGCCACATGCACCAAAAATGGTGACCAGAACAATTCCGAACGAATTCATTGGTGCTTTAATTGGTCCTGGAGGAAAAGTTATTCAGGAATTGCAAAAAGAAACCAAGACAACCATAGTTATAAACGAAGATCCGGTTACTGAAGAAGGAATCGTTGAAATTCTTGGAACCAACCAGGACGGCATCGATGCGGTATTGGCAAAAATTGAATCTTTGATGTTTAAACCGACAGTGGGAAGTGTTTATGAAGTAAAAGTGATCAAGATGTTAGATTTTGGTGCTGTTGTGGAATATACCGAAGCTCCAGGAAATGAAGTTCTATTGCACGTAAGTGAATTAGCCTGGGAACGCACTGAGAATGTTTCAGATGTCGTAAAAATGGGAGACGTCTTTGATGTGAAATACTTCGGAATAGACAAACGCACGCGTAAAGAAAAAGTATCCCGCAAGGCCATTTTACCAAAACCGGAAGGTTATGTTGAAAGACCACCAAGGGATAACAACAATCGCGGACGGGACAACAGAGGTCGAGACAATCGCGGACGTGATAACAGACGTGACGATCGTCGTGACGACAGACGTCCAAGAGAAGACAAGAAAGAAGATTAGATACTACTAATTAAATAGAAAAAACCTCGCAATAAAAATTGCGAGGTTTTTTTATGCCGTTTTACTTGGTTTTAATACTATCTGCAAACAATTTCATTTTCACGATATCCCCTTCAATGATATATGTATTCGGACTCTTAAAAAGGGCTGTTATCCCACCAATAGCTGCTCCAACCGGAGCTCCTAAAATAAATCCGGCAGCTATGCCTTCGCCTGCCGACCAACCTAAAAAAGAGTCCGGATCTGACGAAGCTGCACCTAATATAGCCACAAATCCTCCACCAATTGCTGAGCCAACAAGTACATTATGACCAGCAGAACGTTTTGTTTTTATAGACCCAATACTAGTGATCTGTATTTGATCTAATTTATTGCCACGCTTTATTCCAAGTACACTATCATTGGTAAAGAGAAATTTTCCACTATTAATTTTTTTACCGTCCATATTATAGACCCGAATAAACATTCCTGATTTTTCAGTTTCATTTTGAGCGGTCATATTGAGACTAAATATCAAAACACTTAAAACGGTCAAAATATTTATCTGTTTTGCCATTGTTTTCATAGTTGATAAATTTATCTAAAACATCTAAATTCCACTGAATCCAGGATTAACATCCACGCTGCTGGCTAAAATCAAAATTACTCCGCCCAAAATAACAATCGGACCAACTATGGTCAAAGTGTTAGAAAGAGACTTATTATAGAGCCTTACATTGACAATTCTATTTTCATCTATTGGAATATTGACCAATTCTCCTTTTTCTTTTTTTACACCAAAATAGGTACCGTCCTTTGATATGAGTTTTTGATATCTATAACTTTCATAATCCTCATACTCAACTCTTACTTTTTGCTCCTCCTGTACTGCTTTTTCAAGAGTTACAGATGATTTTTTATAAACCATACAACTCTGCAATAATATCACCAGTCCACATAAGAGGGCTATTGATCCTGTTCGCCTTTTGATTGTTTTCATGATTACCAATATTTAAAATCAAGTTTTTTTTAAGAAATTGAAACGACATGACTGGATTGTAGCTTAAATATACTCAGTAATATTTGATAAGACATTAAGTAAATGTTATATTTTTAAAGATTTTATTAAAAATTCTACAAAACCTTAACATATTTGATATGGATATTCTAAAAATACTCAAGACCTATTTATGGACTGATTTAAGGCATAGAATAATGCCCCATTTGTTGAAGAAGTAGCTTCTAAATGTTGCACATATCAACATTTCAATTAAAATTGACGCCCACTTTGTACTGAAATAATCCTTCTAAAAATCCAGTCAGATTGCTGTTAAAGCCCTGAAATCAGATGATTACTGGATATTATAATAAGGATTTGGCTATTTCAAAAAATTGTTGTACATTATTAGCTATGATCAAACAAGACAAAATCAAATACAGCAACGAATTAAATAAATCCATAAGTTATCTGCAAAATTTAGGGTTTTCAAATATTCAGGCAGATATTGAAGGCTACGAAACGCCTAAGTCATACCATAAAAGAGGTAGTGAAATTTCTATTACTCCGGACATTGTTGCAGACAAGGAAGGAAAGAAGCATATTTTTGATCTTGGTCTAAAATCTGAAGAGCCTAGGTTACTGAAATCCAAGTGGTTATTCCTGAACACCTTGAGTCAGTTAAAATCATATAGATTCCAACTGATCACCTTAAGAGGACACTACAAATTCTCTGATGAGACCAAGGATGCCATACATTTAGACACGGTTAAAACATTAAAGATTTAACTTTTTTTCAAAATATTGTAACATTTTGAAACGATTCTACGTATAACCACCTAGAACCCATTATTCACTTAAAAATTACAGGAGGCATTAAATGAGACAACTCAAAATTACGAAGCAGGTAACTAACAGAGAAACCGCTTCGCTGGATAAATATTTGCAGGAAATAGGTAAAGTAGATCTGATCACAGCAGATGAAGAAGTAGAATTAGCACAACGTATCAAGGCAGGTGACCAGTTGGCACTTGAAAAATTAACAAAAGCTAATCTTCGTTTCGTTGTATCGGTAGCTAAACAATACCAGAACCAGGGACTTACCTTACCCGATCTTATCAATGAAGGAAACTTAGGTCTTATCAAAGCTGCTCAGCGTTTTGATGAAACCCGTGGATTCAAATTCATATCCTACGCAGTGTGGTGGATTCGTCAATCCATTTTACAGGCATTGGCAGAACAATCTCGTATCGTTAGATTACCATTGAACAAGATTGGTTCTATCAATAAGATCAATAAGACCTTCGCCTTTTTGGAGCAATCACATGAGCGTCCGCCAAGTGCAGAGGAAATAGCCAAAGAACTGGATATGACCATCAATGATGTTAAGGAATCCATGAAAAATTCCGGACGTCACGTAAGTATGGATGCGCCTTTGGTAGAAGGTGAAGATTCAAACCTGTATGATGTATTGAACAGTGGTGAATCTCCAAATCCGGATAAAGACCTGTTGCACGAATCCTTACGTACAGAGATCGAACGTGCTTTGGAAACGCTGACTCCGAGAGAAGCAGATGTGATCCGTCTATACTTTGGACTGGGGAATCAACACCCAATGACTTTAGAAGAAATCGGAGAAACATTCGACCTGACCCGTGAACGAGTAAGACAGATAAAAGAAAAAGCAATTCGAAGATTAAAACATACATCTCGAAGCAAGATCTTAAAAACATATTTAGGCTAATCTCTCGACAGCGCTCGAGATGACGTGCCTAAGAACGATGACAAACAGTTACATAACTGTTCGTTTTTTGATTGATGAAAGAACCCTCGGCTGATTACCGGGGGTTCACTTATTTAGTGAAACTCTGGTTTGAGCATTCAAACCAGCTAGTTGAACTAATCGCGCCGCAGGGCGCGATCTTCTTAATGCATCAGAAAGAATGAAACTCTGGTTTGAGCATTCAAACCAGCTAGTTGAACTAATCGCGCCGCAGGGCGCGATCTTCTTAATGCATCAGAAAGAATGAAACTCTGGTTTGAGCATTCAAACCAGCTAGTTGAACTAATCGCGCCGCAGGG
>CBDUIO010000154.1:0-5920 GCA_965367355.1 uncultured Flavobacteriaceae bacterium | reverse complement strand
GATGGTCATTGTGTGACCATAAGCTCAATGGGAGGTGTTCAGGGCTCTATGAAGTTTCCGGGACTGTCCGCATACAGTTCCAGTAAAGGAGCTGTTATCACGCTAACAGAGCTATTAGCAGAGGAATATAAAGAAACAGGTCCGAGTTTTAATGTGTTGGCTCTTGGAGCTGTTCAAACCGAAATGCTCGAAGAGGCTTTCCCTGGTTACAAGGCGCCAATAAAGGCCTTACAAATGGCTGAATATATTAAGGAATTCGCTTTAACAGGAAACCAGTTTTATAACGGAAAGTTGTTACAGGTTTCAAGTTCTACGCCTTAAAGTTAAGTTTCCGGGAATAATAAGGAATATTTTCACATTGATTTTGTAAAAAAGAAAGCGTTAATAAGAAACTTATTCATTCTATACCAAAATGCTTTAAAATTTGTGATATACTTGAATACACTATTACTTTTAATTTACTTGAATGATATTAGGCCTTTTTTTGAATTTTATTTTCTTTCCTTCTAAGGTACCTCGATAATACTTTCTTTTATTAATAAATAACAATTCTCCATATTCACCTTTTTGGATGCCTGAATCTACACCAAAAATTTTATTATTGAATAAACTGACTACTTCTTTATTCATGCAATGCCCAACAACCAAATGCCTGGAATTTACATGATTTAATATTTCAGAAATATCCGAGTCTTTCAAATTATCGTAAAAATATCCTCGATACCAGATTAAACTATTTGAGCCGTAATAAATATTGTAGAAGTCAGAAGTTTTTAATTCAGTTTTACTTGTATCGATAGAATTTCTCATTAGCTGATTAATTCGTTCAATATCAAAATCTTGATGCGATAGAAAATCTTTGGAAATACCACCATGAACGAAAATATTATTATTTATTTTAATTATGGTAGGTTTTGAACGAAGCCATCTACCAATGACTGTTTTATTGCTATACAATTCGTCATAATTCAGTTCCATTAATTCACTCGTCAACTTGTACTTGTAGTTTATATATCTCAAATCACTTTTGAGTACCATATACTCGTGGTTTCCTAATAAAAAATGAACACGACCTCCTTTATTCTTTGCTTGTTGTTCCAGTTTAAATACTAAAAAAAGTAATTCATTTACTTTATCACCCCTATCAAAAATATCGCCAACAATTACCAAATGTCCTTGGTCAAAATTCCAATTTAGATTTTCATCAATTATTTTGTTATTCTTTAGCAATTCAATGGCGAGATCATATTCACCATGGATATCACTTAAAGCAGCGATATATTTTATTTTTTTATAAACTACATTTTCGGGAGAGAATAAAGTGTCATAAGCGTTAATGTCTAATTCTTTTGTGGAAATTTTACCATTAATAATTTCTTTTTCAATTAGATTATTTCTCTCTATGAAGATATAGGGTCCATCATTTAATCCATTAAACTTATTACTGTCATTAAAATTTATTATCTCTTGGCTAAAGACATTCGAGATTGAGATGACTAAGATTATGAGATATAAATAATTCTTCATTAGAATTCAAATTTGATTTAAACCACTTTTAATATATAGAAATATTTTGATCTAAATCCGTTAAAAAACGAAGTTAGTTGTTTTTTCTTACAAAATCAATCAAAATCAATTGGTTTTCTTAAGTTTTACTGTCTTCCCTGTTTTAGCACTTTTCCTTGCTGCATCCAGAATTTCCATGACAATCATATTGTTCTCTACTGAAGACAAATCAAATGGCTGTAAAGTTATGTCTCCATTAATGACTGCTGCTAAATAGCTAAATGGATCATTAAACGGAGCAATTCGTTCTTCAAGTTTAAAGGATTGTTCCTGAAAATCATCATATCCTTCGGCAATTCTTATTCGCAAGTCGTTTCTGTTATCGGCATAAATGGCACCTTTTAATCCATAGATTTCCATGTCCTTTCTTCCAATGGGCCAATTCCATGAAGCTTGAATGATGGCTACAGCATCATCATAAGTTAAAATGATGGTGGCTTCATCATCAACTTTTGGATTGTTTTCAGGTTGCAATTGCTGAGTAATAGCAGTGACTGAGTTTGGTTTTTTTCCATTTTGAATCCACGTTGCAAGATTTGCGCCATAGCAGCCAAAATCCATTAAAGTACCACCTCCGTTTTGCACAGGATCTAACAACCAATCTAAAAATTCAGTGTTAATGTCTAGTTTAACAGGTCCTTTATGACCATCCCTAATGATAATTTTTCTCAGATCTCCTACTGTTCTATCTTTCAAAAGATTATATGCTTTATGGTTAGTTGGATACCAGGTTGTCTCGTAATTAGTCAACAAATGGATGTTGTGTTTTTCAGCAAGTGCCTTCATTTCTTTGGCATGCTGAAGACTAACTGCCAAAGGCTTTTCAACCATTACATGAATTCCCTTAGGAGCGCAGATTTTAACAACTTCAAGATGCTCGTAAATACTTCCAAAAGCAGTGACAGCATCAGGCTTTGTCTTGGCTATCATTTCATCTAAGGTGTTAAATACTAGGTTCATCTCAAAACCATGTTGCTTTGAATATCGTAATGCCAGATCCCTATTAGGCTCAACGATCCCAACAATTTCAATGTCCCCCAAGTCTTCTCTTCCCAGGATCCAATGAACATGAGTATGAGTTAGTCCGGCTATCCCAACTTTTATAGGTTCTTTTTGTGCAGACATTTGTATAGTAAGACAAATAAAAGATAAAATGCAGATGTATTTTTTTGAGATCATAGAAGTAAATTCAGCCTTTTTATTAGTGATTCAATTTACTGTATTATAATTACAATTTCAAAAATTATAAATTTTGAAAATAGATTATCAATGTTGCTTTTTTGACTTATTTTTGAACCAATGCAAAAAAACCTAAATCAATATCTTCCAAAGAACAGTGTTGCACAAGTTTTAAAACTTCTGGATCATGATCATTTAGTTGTAAAAGTAAAGAACGAACGCAAGACCAGGCATGGGGATTATAAAAAATTACCAAACGATCAACATCAAATAACCATTAATTCTAATTTAAATATCTACAGATTTCTAATTACACTTTTACACGAAATAGCCCATTTTGAAGTTTACAAACAATACGGTAGACAAATAAAACCGCACGGCAAAGAATGGAAACAAAAGTTTCAGCATATCATGTTGCCTTTTTTAAATCCGGATATTTTTCCAGAAACTCTTTTGCCCTTGTTGGCCAATCATTTTAAAAGCCCAAAAGCGTCCAGCGATACAGATCAGCAACTGAGCTTAGCATTAAAGCAATTCGACGAAACCAATGACCTGCATTATATATTTGAAGTACCTTTGGGTCGAGAATTTAAATTATATAACGGAAAGATCTTTAAAAAAGGAGCAAAACGTGTAAAACGGTTTGAGTGCATTGAAATAAAATCAGGAAGAACGTATTTGTTCAATCCAAATGCTGAAGTAGAATTAATAGATTAAATGATATCATTCTTATGAATGACAAAAAAGACTACAATGAATAAAAATTATTATGCCGTGATCATGGCAGGAGGTGTAGGGTCAAGGTTTTGGCCGGTGAGTACCCAAAATAATCCTAAGCAGTTTCATGACATGCTAGGGACCGGAGATACCTTATTGCAAAAAACCTTTTACAGGTTAATAAAACTCATTCCGCATGAAAATGTATTTATATTAACTAATGAAAGATACAAAGATCTGGTTCATTCTCAATTACCTGTTTTAACCGATCGTCAGGTGGTTTTGGAACCAGCTATGAGAAATACTGCCCCATGTATTTTATATGCAGCGTTAAAAATCCAAAAGGAAAATAAAGATGCATTAATGATTGTCGCTCCGAGCGATCACTGGATAGAGGATGAAGAGAAGTTCAATAAGAATGTAGAGCAAGCATTTGAATATTGTTCTAACAATGATGCCTTATTGACTTTAGGAATTCAGCCAACATTCCCAAATACAGGTTATGGTTATATCGAATATGATAAAACTCAGGAGCTAGTTGTAAAGCCTGTGAAACAGTTCAAAGAAAAACCTGATTATAATACTGCAAAAGAATATTTAAATCAAGGTAATTTCCTGTGGAATGCTGGTATATTCATTTGGAGTGTAAAAAGTGTAATTGGCGCGTTTAAAGCTTGTGAACCAAAACTTTATGAATTGTTCCATAATGGAATTGATGCTTATAATACCAATAGCGAAGCTGGTTTTATCACTAAAAATTATGCAAAAGCAGAAAACATTTCTGTGGATTATGCCATAATGGAAAAATCCAAGAACGTACACGTAGTACCTGCTGAATTTGACTGGAATGATTTGGGAACCTGGGGAAGTTTATATGATAAGCTTGAAAAGGATGAAAAGATGAACGCTGTTGTAAATTCCAGAATTTTGGCAGAAGATTCCTCCGGAAATATGATTAGAAGCGAAAAAGGCAAAATTGTGGTTGTAGATGGCCTTAACGATTATATTATTGTTGATAAAAAAGATGTTTTGCTTATATTTCCAAAAGAAAAGGAACAGGATATAAAGAAGGTGCTTCAATGTGTCAAGAAAAAATTTGGGGAAAGCTATGGATAATCTCAAATTTTAACAAAAAAATAGTTTAGGTCATGGAAGAAAATAAATTTAATTTTAAGGAGGAAAAGGCACAGGATATAGCCGTAGAGCAGTCAAAGGAAGCTGTTAAAAAGGATGCCAAAGGCTTGTGGTTCAGCACAAAGCGATTCGTTAACGAATTATTGGACTTCCGTCACGACACTGATCGAGATGCAACGATCAAGGCCATAGAGGGAGATATTCCCTTTAAAGGTGCAACAGCCTGGATCCTGATATGTTCTATTTTTGTAGCTTCAGTTGGTTTAAATGCAAATTCTACTGCTGTTGTAATTGGCGCGATGTTAATTTCTCCTTTGATGGGTCCCATTTTAGGAATAGGAATGGCCATAGCTATTAATGACATAGACACACTGCGAAAATCATTAATAAATTTTGCAGTAATGGTCGTTTTAAGTGTCTTAACGGCTTATTTATTTTTTAAGTTCTTCCCTTTAAGAGCTGATACTTCTGAATTGTTAGGCAGAACCAAACCAGATATACGAGATGTTCTTATAGCATTTTTTGGAGGGTTAGCTTTGATCATAGCAAGAACTAAAAAAGGCACTATAGCTTCTGTAATATTTGGAGTAGCAATTGCTACTGCTCTTATGCCACCACTCTGTACAGTGGGTTATGGATTGGCAAAAGCAGGTCCGGAAGGATTTAGTTATGCCATTGGAGCAATGTACCTGTTTACCATTAATACTATTTTTATTGCTTTAGCTACTTTTTTAGTCCTAAAGATTCTGAAATTTCCAATGTTGAAGTACGCAAATTCCAAAAAAAGAAGTCGCATAGCAAGAATAGCTACTCTACTTGCAATTGTTGTAATGGTACCCGCAACATGGACCTTTTGGAACGTGTACAAGGAATCAAGATTTGATAATCAAATAACTAAGTTCATAGAGGATGAAATTAAACCAAATGAAGCTTTGCAATTGATGAATTTTGACAAGGATTATGAGAAACAAACCTTATCATTAAACTTCTTCAACGAAATCTCAGAAGCAACAAAACAAGATCTCTTAAATGAATTAAGTAATAACCCTGATTATCCTAATTTAAGAGCTGTTTCGTTGAAAATCAAAGGAAGTGACACTAAGAGCTATGAGCTTATATCAAATGCCTACCAGGATGCCAGAGATGAACTTAAGGAAAGCAAAAATGTTATAGTAGGTTTACAATTAGAGATTGAAGATCTTAAGAAAGAAGTGACACAACTCAACCAGCAAGTTGAAGCAAAAAGTGAAGGAGTAGCGTTTTCTTCCCTAGCCAGGGATGCTAAGGTTAGATTTAATGATCTGCAGTATTTCAGTTATGCTAA
>CBDUIO010000153.1:0-6093 GCA_965367355.1 uncultured Flavobacteriaceae bacterium | reverse complement strand
GTTGTATAAATGGATTTCTGTCGCAGCAGTAGCAGTTCTTATGTTTGGTATATATTTCCAAAATACGAAACCAAACGATGAAATTGATCCAGTATTGGCTCAACAAACCATGGAAGCATTGAGTTTATTGTCAAATAACTTAAATAAAGGTACCAACAGCGTAACACTATTGTCTTCCAACTTTAACAAAGGTGCCGAAAATATAGCATTTGTAGGCGCTTTTGAGGAAACAACAAACAAAATTTTTAAAAACAATTAAATTAAAAAAATCATGAAAAAATTAGTATTAATATTGGCACTGGCCACCTTACCAATAGTTTCAAATGCTCAAAGTATCTTTGATCAATTTGAAGACTTAGACGGAGTAACATCAGTAGTAGTTAATCAAAACATGTTTAAATTACTTTCAAAAATTGATGTAGAAACCAACGATCCGGAATCTCAGGATTACATCAATATGATAGAGAACCTGACAAGTTTAAAAGTTTTGACTACCGGAGATGAAGCTATATCTGCAAAAATGAAAAGCGAAGTAGATCGCTATTTGAATAAGGCGAAATTACAAGAACTTATGAGGGTAAAAGATGGTGAGCAAACCATTAAGTTTTACATCAAGGAAGGAAAAAACGAAGATTATGTTAGTGAATTACTAATGTTCATTACAGGGTTGAAAGAAGTTACTAAAGATTCTAATGTCACCATTAATGGACAAAAGCGTGAGTTTGAAACCGTTTTATTAACCTTAACAGGAGATATTGATTTAAAACAAATATCTAAATTGACAAATAAAATGGATATTCCTGGCGGAAAACAATTAGAAAAAGCAGGTAAGGAGAAGAAAAAAATATAAACAATGAAACGATCAATCATAAAATTAATCACAGGATGTTTCTTGATTACGGCTATCATTAGCTGTAATCAAGGACCTTCTTTGCAAAGTTATATTGTAGACAATCAGGAGGCCAATAATTTCACAACAATTGATCTGCCAACCAGTGTAGTAAGTTTTGACGAGTCTAAATTGAATGAAGACCAAATGCAGGCATATAACTCGGTTAAACGACTTAATTTTCTAGGCTATAGATTGAAAGAGGGAAATGAAGCTGAATATAAGGCGGAACTAGAAAAAGTAAATGCAATTTTAAAAAATAAGAAATACAAGGAATTGATGCGAATGGGCAACAATGAAAAGGGAAAAGTTCTTATCAAATATTTAGGTACTGAAACAAAAATAGAGGAACTAATTGTATTTGGTAATATGAACGATCAAGGATTTGGAATACTTCGGGTTCTAGGTAAGAATATGCAGCCGGACAATATGGTTAAATTAGTAGATGCTATGCAAAATGCAGATATTGATGAAGATCAGCTCAAAGGAATTACTGATTTTTTTAAATAGATTTAGAAATATATATGCGAAAAATCCCGATTTAGTCGGGATTTTTTTTGTTCCTTATTGCAAGGATCAAATTAACAATAACAGCTAAAAAACCAAATAGAATGACAATAATAACCATGAAATTATCCAATATTCCCATCACACCTCCCAGAAAGAAACATGCTGTTACAATGGCTGATAATAATATGGTTTGCTTATTGGTTAAAAACATTGGTTAAATTATATTCCTGTATAATTTTGTGGTGTGATCTGTTTTAATTCTGATTTTATTTTTTCGCTAACTTTTAAAGAATCAATAAAATTTGCAATTGACGATTTGGTTATAGCTTCATTCGTTCTGGTTAAACCCTTTAATGCTTCATATGGATTAGGGTAACCTTCACGACGCAAAATTGTTTGTATTGCTTCTGCAACAACAGCCCAATTATTTTCAAGATCGTCGTAAAATTTCGATTCGTTCAATAACAATTTATCAAGACCTTTTAAAGTAGATTTAAAAGCTATTATTGTATGACTAAAAGGGACACCTACGTTTCTCAATACTGTACTGTCTGTAAGATCTCGCTGCATTCTGGAAATTGGAAGTTTAGCCGATAAATGTTCAAATACGGCATTTGCAATTCCAAGATTTCCTTCGCTATTCTCAAAATCAATCGGATTAACTTTATGTGGCATTGCAGAACTGCCAACTTCACCTTTTTTAATGGTTTGTTTAAAATAGTCCATGGATATATAAGCCCAAAAATCCCTGTTTAAATCAATTATTATGGTGTTGATTCGTTTTAAACAATCAAACAAGGCAGCCATATGATCATAATGCTCAATTTGTGTAGTTGGAAAAGAATGTTGCAATCCCAATTTCTCTTGAATAAATACAGAAGCAAATTCTTTCCAGTCAATTTTTGGATAGGCTACTTTGTGCGCATTGAAATTCCCTGTTGCACCACCAAATTTTGCGGCACTTGGTATATCGTTCAACAAATTGAATTGTTCTTCTAACCTTACTACAAAAACTTCTATTTCCTTACCAAGTCTGGTAGGAGAGGCTGGTTGACCATGAGTTCTGGCTAGCATAGGCACATTTTTCCATTCATTGACCAGTTCTTTTAATTTATCTACCAGAGTAAAATACGCAGGAACGAATACATCATTCAATGCGTCTTTAATACTTAATGGTATAGCAGTATTATTAATATCTTGTGATGTCAAACCAAAATGAATAAACTCTTTGTATTCACTTAATTTGAGTTCATCAAATTTTTCCTTGATGAAGTACTCAACAGCTTTTACATCGTGATTTGTGATTTTTTCAATTCCTTTGATAATTAAAGCGTCATCTTCAGAAAAATCTTTGTAAATAGCTCTTAAATCTTTAAAAACTTTTTTATCAACCTGCTTTAATTGAGGTAATGGGATTTCACAAAGTGCTATGAAATATTCAATTTCAACCAAAACCCGATATTTGATTAAGGCCTGTTCTGAAAAATATGAAGAAAGTTCAAAGACCTTATTTCTATACCTTCCGTCTATTGGTGAAATCGCATTTAACTCATTTAAGGACATAGTTGCTTTTGTTTATTGAAGTTTCAAAGATAGTTAATTAACAGCTTATTAATAAGTCCAAAAATACTTATATTAGATTTTAATTATGTATAAAATGAAGAAAATACTTGTCATTATTACAATCGTCCTGCCTCATTTTATTGGTGCTCAATCATATAAAAAATCTGAACCATTTACACATACGTATTCAATTGTTGCAAGAGATACTGTAACAGGTGATATGGGAGTGGCTGTTCAAAGCCATTGGTTTAGTGTTGGTAGTGTAGTATCCTACGGTAAAGCTGGAGTTGGTGTTGTGGCAACACAATCTTTGGTCAATCCAAGTTATGGTCCAAAAGGATTGAAATTAATGGAGCAAGGATTATCACCAAAACAGGCTTTGAATGTTTTAATTGAAAATGATAAAGGAGAAATGTACAGACAAGTTGCTTTTTTAAATGTTAAAGGTGAGGTTGCAACTCATACCGGAAACCTTTGTATTGATGAAGCCGGACATAAACAGGGGTCTAATTTTTCCGTTCAGGCTAATATGATGCTGAATAATACAGTTTGGGATGCCATGGCAAATGCATTCGAAAATACTCAAGGAACTTTAAGCGAACGAATTTTAGCATCATTAAAAGCCGCAGAAAGTGAAAAAGGAGATATCAGAGGCAAGCAATCGGCTGCTATTCTAATTGTTAAGGGTAAATCAACAGGAAACTCATGGGAGGACACCATTATGGACTTAAGGGTAGAGGATAATGAAAATCCTTTACAAGAACTGGAACGACTTATAAAAATTCATAATGCCTATGATTTTATGAACAAGGGTGATCTTGCCATGGAAGTAGGGAACTCTAAAAAAGCTGAGGAATATTATATGAAGGCACAGAATTTGTTTCCTGAAAATCTGGAAATGCAATATTGGTATGCTATCAATTTATTAAACAATAATGATTTAAAAAATGCCGAACCAATATTAAAAGGTATATTCATGATGGATCCAAATTGGAGAACCCTTACCTCAAGACTCGTAAAAAGTAAACTTTTAGTTATTTCTAATGAAGATCTTGAATCTGTTTTGAAGCTTTGATTTTTTTTACAATATGTTTAGCTCTGGCTTTGAATCCGCTACTTTGAATATGGAAATCACGTTCAAGAATCAATAGTAATTCGGGATGAATCCAATCATAATCTCTTCCCAACAAATATAGACTGTTCATCGCATAAGCTTTAGGCGCAATCTTTTCATCATTTATCAACCAGTCAAAGCAAGATTCCGTGATCCTATCTTTATGCTCCGAATTCAATGAGCTTTTAATAGCATTATCTTTTTTGGAATAAAATGCTTCCACTAAACATTCACATATTTTAGCCATGGGTCTAACGGCGGAATCTAAATGAACTTTATGCATTTCTGAAGTTATTCTATCCAAATAGGGTATCAGAAATTCTAAATGATCCCGAGCAACAAATTCCATTAACCATGCGGCTCTGGGAGATCGTTTGTCGTCAACCTTAAATAGAATATCCAACACCAATGGAATCAATTTGGGATCATTGACGATTATTTGTGCATATTTCAACCTATTGTCCCGGGAATGATTGACATATTTTAATTCCTCATATAATTGGTCTTCAGTCAATAGAATTTCTTAATTTTAATAATTAAAATTACAGAAATGAAGATTATTAAAAAAATCCTTTTCTTTCTACTGGCTATATTATTGATAGCACAATTTTTTGGACCGGAAAAAAATCAGGGTGAAATAGCAAGTATAGACGCTTTTATGGAAGAAACTAATCCACCGGATGAAGTTATTTTGGTACTTAAGCAAGCTTGTTTTGATTGTCATAGCGATTTTACCAGATACCCTTGGTATAACAACATAACACCGATAAATTTCTGGTTGGATGGGCACATTGATCATGGTAAAGAGGAATTGAATTTTTCAAAATGGAGCGAATACTCTATAAAAAGAAAAGATCATAAGTTAGAAGAAGTAGTTGAAATGATTGAGAAAAGGGAAATGCCTTTGCCTTCCTATACCTGGACGCACAAAGATGCGATTTTATCAGATTCTCAAATTCAATCTGTAAAAGAATGGGTAGAAAGAGTGCGATTAAGTTATCACTTATTACCGAAGCCCGAATAAATAGGTGCAAAAGAAACTTTTAATCATCGGATTTGTATGGCCGGAACCCAAAAGTTCTGCTGCAGGAAGCCGAATGATGCAGCTTATTCATGCCTTTAAGGTTAGAGACTATGCTATAACCTTTGTTAGCTCAGCCTTAAAAAATGACAAATCATTTAATTTAGATAAATTAGGAGTTTCTCAAGCAGAAATCGAATTGAATAGTTCGTCTTTTAATGATTTCGTTAAAAACCTAAATCCTGATGTGGTTTTGTTCGATAGATTTATGACTGAAGAACAATTTGGTTGGAGAGTAGAAGAACAATGCCCTGATGCTTTAAAAATATTGGACACAGAAGATCTTCATTGTTTGCGAAAAGCAAGAGAACAAGCCTGTAAAGACAAAAATGATTTTAACAAATCATATCTGTATAATGAAACTGCAAAAAGAGAAATTGCAAGTATTTTAAGGTGTGATCTTAGTTTGATCATATCTGAAGCAGAAATGGATATTTTAAAGAATTGGTTCAAGATTGATGATGTGCTTTTAGGTTATCTTCCATTTATGCTTGAAGAAATATCTCAAAAAGAACAGGCTTTACAGCCGAAGTTTGACCAAAGAAATCATTTTATATTTATTGGTAATTTTCTTCATCCCCCAAATTACGATGCCTTACTTCATTTAAAGAAAAGTATTTGGCCCAGAATAAGACAAAAACTACCCATGGCAGAGCTTCATATTTATGGCGCTTATGCGAGCCAGAAAACCAATCAGTTTCAAGATAAAAAAGAAGGGTTTTTTATCAAAGGATTTACTGATGATGTTAAAAAAGTAATGAGTAAATCCAAAGTATGCCTGGTACCATTACTATTTGGGGCAGGATTAAAAGGAAAAATGATCGATGCCATGCTAAATGGAACACCTTGCATAACAACTTCAATAGGTGCTGAAGGTCTTTTCGGGAATTTGCCACCTAATGGGTTTGTTCAGGATAATTGGCAGAATTTTACAGA
>CBDUIO010000152.1:0-6123 GCA_965367355.1 uncultured Flavobacteriaceae bacterium | reverse complement strand
CTGAAAATTACTTCTGAAAATAGAGCAACAATAAAGAAAATTATAGTTGAATAAGGTAAATAGAATAAAAAAAGAAGCCCAAACTGAAAAGATTGGGCCTTTTTTGATATTGAATCATTTTGTTATTTGGTTGTTGCTATAATAGCTCCATCCTTAGCTTTTTTTCCATAGATACTCATGGCGGTTTTTGATTTTAGTACATCAACACTTTCAAGTTTATCATTTTTTGCCAGATCATCCAGTGTTTTAAAATCCGATTCTTTACCATCAATAACAATCAATTTCTCAGTATCCGGATTATCAACAAAACGGAATTTCTGATGTTTCTTCATACCATTGCCATCGTCATCACCAAAGAAAAAATGATTACCATCTCCACCTCTGAAAGTAAAGTTGCCGTCTTCATCTCCAAAAATGAACATCTTGTTCATCCTTTCTTTTAGCTCATCCATATCAATTGATTTGCCATTGAAGAAAAACTTGTTGTTTTCATCATCAAATTCAAAAATACTTCCAAATCTCAGACTATCTAATTTCTGAAAATGATGTTGAAATATGGAGTCATGATCAAAGTTAAAATCGAATGTCATATCATCGCCAAAAAAGGCAAAATTGCCAAAATGACTTTTCCCCTGCGAAACATAAAGGGAACCATTCTTCCTTCCAAATGAAAAGGTTTGAATTGGCATATTGCTGGAAGTCTGGCTCACGGCAGTATTACCATTTTCATCCCTTAATTCAATTTTGATGCTTGTTAGCTCTCCTTCATCATTTCGTTTAATATTACTGAATTTAACTGTGATTCCATGCTCTTTTAGCATGTCATTAATGTCATCCAACTCATCATCAGTCGTGTCACTGTCTACCGTAATATTTACATTTACATCTTTTTGATAAACATGTTTTGATGATTTGTTAGTAGAATACGTATTTAACGAAATTAGACCTACAATGGTTACTAAGGATAAGCCTAAAATAAGTTTAAATTTACCTAGTGTTTTCATTGTTATTTAAATTTTTAAATTGATTTTATAATAAAATTATTTCTTGATTTTCCTACCATTATCGCGGGAATAACGGTTCCATTATTATCAAAAGTAGCAGAACTTTTATTGCCCTGATTGTCATTTAACGAAATTTTAATACGCGTTATTTTTCCTTCTTTATTGCGTTTTAATTTGCTGTAACTAAAATCAATATTTTCCGATTTGAATTTAGATTTTATAGCTTTTAATTCATCATCTGTGGTGCTTTTCTTGATCATGTTCATTCCTACATTATGGTCTTTTTCTACCCATTCCATTTTTATGTTAGGATCCATGATAACTTCAACATTTGGTTCTATGAACTCATGATCAAACTCATATTCAAATTCGTTTTCACCATGAGGTTTTGTAGTTATGATAATAACTCCTTCTTTTCCTTTTGAACCATACATTTTAATGGCTTGATCTCCTTTTAACACATTCATTTCTTTAATAATGTTAGGAGACAGTAATTTGACTTTTTCACCATCACTTTCTTCTCCATCAACAATGAAAAGTACTTTGTTTTTCACCGTAAAAATATCATCATCAACCTTGTCTGTTTTATAGATAAAAACATTTTTATGCCCATCTTTTAGAGAATCACGGCCATTTTCTCCGTTCTTCATTCGCTCTTTTATGATCATTTTTCTTTGTACTTCGTACTTTGCTCGATCTTTATCGTGCTCCTCGCGTGCTTTTTCAATTCTTTCTTCAATTTCACGTCTTCGTTCCTCAGTCATGGCTTTGCGCTCTTCCATCATTCGTTCTCTTTCTTCTTGCATTTCATATCTTCTTTCTTTTGCCATTTCTCTGGCTTCCATCATTCTTTCGCGTTGTTTTAAATTCATATTTTCTGATCTAAACCCAACGCTGCCATTTTCTTCTTTATAAAAATGAAAGGCATTGATAGGATTATCACTACTCAGGGCATAATTTCCGGTATTGCCATCGCTATCTTTGTACGTGACGCTTATTCCGGTTATTTCATTATTTGTGTTTCTCTTTACATTTTTAAAGCTAAAATCAATACCATCTTTTTTAAGTGATTCTACAATAGTTTGCAATTCTGCATCAGTTGTATTCTTATCAATTTTTGCTTGGATGATCTTTTGAGTAAATTTTACTTCAGCAAATGAATTATAATTGATTCTATTTTCTTCAGTAGTATTAATTGATGACATAACATTACTAATAGGCTCTGCATCAGAATAAAATGACGGACCGATTTCATTTGGATTTGCGTTAGTTTCCTTGACCAGTTCAACGGTTTCTACATTAAAGCTCATTAAAAAAAGAGCTAATGCCGGAAGTATTACAAAATATTTCCAGGCGTTTTTAATGTTACTTTTAGATTGATTCAACATAATGATTCGTTTTTTGATTAATGAATTATAAAAATTGTTTGTAATTGATGCATATTGTGGTTTCAACGATGCCTTTAAAAGCATATGTTGATATTTTTTAGCCGATTCTACTTTAGATACAGCAAATTGATCTGCCATGAATTCTAAATTCTGCTGAATTGATCTTTTATAGAACCAGGCGATTGGATTAAACCATTGCAGCACAACAAAAACCTGAGATAACAAAATATCCAGCGAATGGAGTTGATTACTGTGGGCTTTTTCATGATTTATAATAATGTTCAAATCCTCTTTACTGTATCGACTTGGATTATATACTAAATAATTAAAAAAGGAAAATGGAGACATGTTGGAATTGATCTCCACCAAATTAAATCCATCTTTCTTTTTTATCATATACGTTCTAAATAATTTAAATAGTGAGATTAGTTGAATAGCAAAACGTATTCCAAAAATCAGAACACCTGCTAAATAAGCATAAACGGAAAATTGCATCCAGTCAAAAGGTTCAGCCTTATGGACACTATTTGCAACGGGAATATCAGCAAATAGCCAATCAGGATAGAAAGTCTCTACAGGTTCAACATAAACATATTTTGTAAAAACTACCAATGGCAAAAGAAGCGATGCCAAAATACCGCCTAACAAATAATGCCTGTTGGTCCTGAAAAAAGTTTCTTTTTTAAGGAATAAATGAAAACAGATGTAAAAAATTGTTACGATTCCTGCCGATTTCAATAAATAAAATATTAATGCTTCCATAATTAGTCTTTCTTTTCTATTAATTCAATGATTTCCTTAAGATCGTCCACACTTATTTTTTCCTCTTTGGCAAAAAAGGAGACAACATTTTTATAAGAGCTGTTGAAATAACTCTCAATGGCCGTGTTCATAAATCGTTTCCTGTAATCTTCTTTAGTAATTATCGGGAAATATTGATGCGTTTTTCCATAGGCTTTATAACTTACGTAACCCTTATCTTCCAGATTTCTAACTATGGTTGAAAGCGTGTTATAATGAGGCTTATCATCTTCTATTTCTGCAAGTAACTCTTTTACAAAAGCCTTTTCCAGCTTCCAAAGAATTTGCATCACTTCTTCTTCTTTATTTGTTAATTTTTGCATCATTGTTTTGTTTATTCTTTAGTTAATTTTTGTAATGCCCTAAGTGCCGTTTCCATATCAGGATTTAGTTCCAGTGCCTTTTTATAGGCTTTTATTGCTTCAGATTTATTTTTACTCATTGTCAGAGCTTCTCCTAAACTATCCCAGCAATTGGCGATATTGGGAAATAGTTCGGTATTCAATTTAAAAATTTCCAATGCTTTTATGTTGTCTTTTGCTTCATATAAATAGGCATATCCAAGGTTATTCAAAATAATATCTTTAGGATCACTCGGGTGAAAATTAATTGTGAGTTCTTGAAAATTTTCTTTTATATAATCAATCCCAAGTTTTTCATAATTTTTACGAATATTTTGAATAGCAGGTAATTGAGGTTTGTTGGGAGTTTCACCCCTATAAAGTTTTAATATGTTTGAGGCAATGTTTTCAGCAACCGGCTCATCCATATTAGCAAAAACTATAATGGTTAAATCATCGCTATAAACCTGAAACAAAGCTGTATTAAATCCTTCAAAACCTCCGGCAGCTCCCACAGCTTTTCCTTCAGGCAGTTCATTTAGATATTTAAAAAAAGGATCTGAAGATTTGAATTTTTTGGATAATAGAATGTCGTTATAATAGTAAGATCGGTAGAATTTTAAAATATCCTCTGTTGTAGATAAAAAACCTCCATCAGGATTAGGAGTATCTTGAATAGGTTTATTTTCAACCAATATACCAAGAGGCGTGTAGTAGTATCCAATGGCAATTCTTGTTTCTAAATTATCAAAATCATTGAGATATGTATTCTTCAAATTTAAGGGAGTAACAATTCGTTCTTGAACATTATCGAAGTATGATTTACCGGTTACTTTTTCTATAACAGCACCTAAAATCACATAACCTAAATTGGAATAGTCCTGTTCTGTCCCGGGTTCGAAATTTAATTGATAGGACTTAGCTCTCTCCACAATGGCTCCTAATTTTCGTTCATTAAGAGGTAGGTCAAAATAACCTGGTGTATGATAATCTCCAAATCCAGATTCGTGATCTAATAGGTGATTAATGGTTATTTTATTGGTATTAGGATCCTTAAAACCGGATAAGAATTTTGTAAGGTTGTCATTTAAATCAATTTTACCTTCTTCAGCCAACTGTTTTATAACAATGGAAGTGAAAGTCTTGTTCATGGAGCCAATATCAAAAAGAGTGTTAACTGAATTTGGAATGTTTTTCTCCCTATTTGATAATCCATAGGCTTTGTGAAATGAAATATCGCCTTTTTCTGCAACCAATACTATACCCGAGAATATATCTAATTTGACGTATTCTTGAACCAAATCATTAATTTTTTCTGTCAGTTCTGCTTGAGAATTAGATTGAGTAGTACTAACATCGGACAAAGTTGCTTTCTTTTTACAACTAGTAAAGGCAATAAGCAGAGAAACCATTAATATTTTTGTTTTCATAATTTGACAAATTGATCAATATGGATTCAAACATATAACTAATTTTATAGTTATACAACTACATATATAGTTATTTAACGAAAATTTTAGTTTTTATTATACAATATTTAAGATTATTGACCGATTTATTTAAAAAAACAAATCGTATTTCGTAATTCATAATTCAAAAGCTATCTTCGCAGGAATATTTATAAGAATTTGAGTTTACTTTTAGTTTTTTTAGGTCTTCTTTTACTTGTAATTGGTGGTGAATTCTTAGTTCGCTCATCGGTTGCTTTATCTTTTAAATTCAACATTTCTAAATTGGTCATTGGAATGACTGTGGTGTCTTTTGCGACATCTGCTCCAGAGTTGCTGGTAAGTTTGCAAGCAGCATTAGATGGTTCACCGGATATAGCTCTTGGAAATGTTATAGGCTCTAATATAGCCAACATAGGCCTGGTTTTGGGGTTAACAGCTATAATTACACCACTTATTGTTACCAGGGATTTTTATCTGATCAACTGGCCAATGATGATGATACTGTCAATAGTACTTTATTTTTTCCTGAAGCAAGACAACGATTTAAATCGTCTTGAAGGTTTGATATTTATGGTCATATTAATGACATTTCTTTTTTTATTGATTAGAAGGGCATCAAAGGAGCATATACCTCTGGAACAGGATATTGATGATGCATTGCAAAAAACATCAAATTTTAAAATTGTTGTTTGGTTATTAATAGGAGGAGTATCTTTATATTATGGAAGTGAATGGCTTGTTGATGGGGCGAAGAAAGTTGCCTATTCGTTTGGTGTAAGTGAGAGAGTTATTTCGGTAACTATGGTTGCAATAGGGACCAGTGTGCCAGAATTAGCAGCTTCTGTAGTTGCTGCCTTAAAAAAGGAAAAAGCGATTTCATTAGGGAACTTGATAGGTTCGAATATTTTTAATATTGCTTCAGTTTTGGGGCTAACCGCGATCATACATCCAATTCAAGTGGCCAATGAAAAAATATTGACAGTTGATATTTTCTGGATGTTAGGTTACGCATTGATTTTGTTGCCATTGGTCTTTATAGGAACCAGACATCAATTCGGACGAAAAAGCGGACTCTTATTATTTGGAGGATATTGTGTCTTTATATATTCGACGTTTCTATAAAAAAAAACGCCTTCAA
>CBDUIO010000151.1:0-6311 GCA_965367355.1 uncultured Flavobacteriaceae bacterium | reverse complement strand
TATCTGAAGTTTTTGAAATCACAAAAAAGTTTCGAAAACAAGATAATTAGTTCTTTTTTACCCTTTTTAAATCCAACAGATTAATCGGATTTATGCCAAGTCCCTGGACATTTTTTTGAGTAAATCGAATGACTTCGTCATAATATAAAGGAACCATAATCGCATTTTGCATGGCTATTGAATCCATAGAAGTGTACAAATGTTTCCTTTCTTCAATATTTGGTAGTGTAAATGCTTCATTATATAAACTATCCAGAATTGCATTTTTAAAGTGAAAATAATTCGATCCGTTAGGCGCAAAATTCTTACTGTAGAATATGGACAGATAATTTTCTGCGTCCAAATAATCGGCAATCCACGAGCTTCGGAACATATCTACTTTACCATTGGATCTCGCTGCTCGTAAAGCTGATTCCGGCATGACATCCAAATTAATTATTAAGCCATTTTTTTCCAGTTCCTGTTGAATGAATTCACAAAAACTAAGGTAATTACTGGTAGTAGTCAAGGTTATTTCAGGATTCGTTATACCGGTCTCATTTTTAAACTGATCGACAAGTTGTCTGGTTTTATTGGGTTGATAAGTAAACCCAATTGAGTCATTATGTCCGGGAAGTCCTATAGGAATAAATCCACCATATGCAGGATTACCAATTCCGTTGCGCAAATAGGTCATCATTTTTTTTCGGTCAAACCCATAGTTTATGGCCTTTCTAATTAATTCTGAGCGAATTTCAGGAGTTTTGGAATCTAAGTAAAACCCTAAATATTCTGTATTTAAATAAGGTCCTCGAATCATATTTACAGACTCTGCATATTTTTCACGTAATTTTCCATCACCAGTTAACAATTCATCTTTATAAGAAGCATCCAGACTATTTAAAAAATCTAAATTGCCTTGAGCAAATTGAAGAAATTCACTTTGCTTATCAGGTAAAAATGTGATTGCCACTGCTTCTAAATATGGGAGGGAATTACCAATAGTGTCTTTTTCAAAATATAAATTGTTTTTTCTAAAAATGAGTTTAATATTTTCTTCCCATCGCTTGAATTTAAAGGGACCTGTTCCAATTGGATTCGATCTAAAATCAGTTCCATAAAATTCAACGATTTCTTTTGGAACAACCGAGCAGTATTTCATAGACATTAAGCCTATAAAGGCAGGAAAAGGCTCTTTTAATTTTACTTGAAAGATGGTATCGCTCAATGCTTCAAAATCTTCAACTTTATTTAAAACCCAACTTCCCGGAGCTGCTACTTTATCATCTCTTAACCGGTTTAAGCTGAATTTAAAATCTTCAGCAACGACCAATCGTGTTGAATCCTTTCCAAACAGATAATGTTTGTGGAAATAAACATCGTTACGAAGTGAAAATGTGTAAGTAAGTGCATCTTCAGAAATAGTCCAATTCTTTGCAATACTGGGAACAATATTTAAGTCGCTGTCCATTTCAACCAGGCTGTTGAATAATTGATTGGCTACCCAGGTGTCTTGTAAAGTCCTTGCAAATGCGGGATCCAGAGTATTTATATTTGCATGCTCATTGTATCTGAAAACTAAATGGTCTTTGTTCTCCTTTGAACTTTTCATACAGCTAACAAAAATTAATAATGAACAACTGATTAAGAAATACATCATTAATGATCTTGTTAGTTTCAGCCTCGGTTTTATCATTTTATATAATAATTGTAAATTTGCACGCTTGGTAAAAATACAAGAATGAACGCTAGGAAAAAAGTCGCATTTTATACTTTAGGTTGTAAGCTTAATTTTTCTGAAACTTCTACTATCGCAAGAAGTTTTAAAGATGAAGGCTTTGATCGTGTTGATTTTAGTGAAAAAGCAGATATATATGTAATTAATACATGTTCTGTAACCGAGAATGCAGACAAACGTTTTAAAACCATTGTTAAGCAAGCGCAAAAATCAAATCCCGAAGCATTTGTTGCGGCAATAGGATGTTATGCTCAATTAAAACCCGAAGAGTTAGCAGATGTCAATGGTGTTGATCTGGTGCTAGGTGCAACTGAAAAATTTAATATCACAAGCTTTATTAATGACTTAATAAGTCAGCCTGATCGCAGCAAAGGAAGTGTTGGTGAAATACATTCTTGTGAAATCGAGGAGGTCGATTTTTATGTTGGTAGTTATTCAATTGGTGATAGAACTCGCGCATTTTTAAAAGTTCAGGATGGTTGCGACTATAAATGTACGTATTGTACAATTCCGCTGGCACGAGGTATATCCAGGAGCGATACTTTAGAAAATGTTATTCATAATGCCAAGGAGATATCTAAACAAAATATAAAAGAAATTGTTTTAACAGGGGTCAATATTGGTGATTACGGCAAAGGTGAATATGGCAATAAAAAGCACGAACATACTTTTTTTGATCTGGTAAAAGAATTAGACACGGTTGAAGGCATTGAAAGGTTGCGAATCTCTTCAATTGAACCCAATCTTTTAAAGGATGAGACTATTGAACTAATATCAAGATCGAGAGCATTTGTACCTCATTTTCATATTCCGTTGCAAAGTGGAAACAATGAATTGCTTAAGTTGATGAAGCGACGCTATTTAAGAGAATTGTATGTCGATAAAGTGAATACTATTAAGCGACTTATACCTTACGCCTGTATTGGAGTAGATGTAATTGTTGGCTTTCCTGGTGAAACCGATGAACATTTCCTGGATACCTATAATTTTTTAAATGAGCTGGATATATCATATTTACATGTATTCACTTATTCTGAAAGAGATAATACCGAAGCGGCAGATATGAGCAATGTGGTGCCTCAAAAAGTTCGGGCAAAGCGCAGTAAGATGTTAAGAGGACTGTCAGTAAAGAAAAGAAGATCCTTTTATGAAAGCCAATTAGGAAAAACCCGAACCGTTTTATTTGAAGGTGAGAATAAGGAAGGATATATTCACGGGTTTACAGAAAATTATGTAAAAGTAAAAACACCTTGGAATCCTGAATTAGTCAATACTTTGCATAAAATAGCATTAACCGATATTGATTATGACGGATTGGTACGTTTTGAATTTGTTGAATCACTAGTTGCATAAAAAAAGCCAGACAATTGTCCGGCTTTTAATATTATAATTTGATTATTTTAAATCCTTACACCAACAGGCAACATTCGCTTGTATTGTCTGTTCTTTCTAACAAATTTTGCAATTTCCGGGCTAGTTGGTACTATGCTTAAATTACGTTCCTTGATGTTCTCAAAGACTGCCTTCAAAAAATCATCTTGAAAATTCTCTATCTTCACGCCATCAGGAATTACTAACTTGGTTAAAAAGATTTTGCGTTCCTGAAGTGAATATTCAATTTTCGCTAATTGATCATCCACTTTTATTTCAAATTGTCGTAAAAATTCGTTGTCTACTAATTCTTCAGCATTTATCATTGTAATATATTTTATATCAAATAATTATCAGTGTTAATGACTATGATTATAATATGATGATTTCTTAACAAACAGTTGGATAGGAAATAATTAATTTTGCACAACAAATTTACGAAAAAATATTGTTATCGTAAAGCTTTTAAAGGTTATTAATATATGTCTAAAGAACTGATTCACGTTTATTTAATGCCGGGAATGGCAGCTAATCCTTCAATTTTTGAGCACATTAAACTTCCACAGGACCAGTTTGAAATTCATTGGTTAGAGTGGGTAATCCCTTTTAAAGATGAGCCTTTATCAGATTATGCCAGGCGTATGACCCAACAGATCAAGAATGATAATATAGTTCTTTTAGGTGTATCATTTGGCGGAATTCTTGTTCAGGAAATGGCAAAAATTATATCGGTAAGGAAGCTTTTTGTTGTATCCAGCGTTATAAGCAGAAATCAATTGCCAAAACGATTTAAAATATTAAAAAAGACCAAAGCCTATAAATTGTTACCAACTCAACTAATAGGTAATATTGATTTGCTCGCTAAATATGCCTTTGGTGAGTTTATAAAAAAAAGAATAAATCTGTATCGTAAATACCTTTCTGTTAATAGCAAAGACTATTTAGATTGGGCTATTAAGCAAATGGTATGTTGGGATCAGGATTCTCCTCTGGAGGGTGTCATTCAAATACATGGAGAAAAAGATGGAGTATTTACAAACTCCTGCAACGGATCCTGTATTGTCGTTAAAGATGGATCTCATATAATGATATTAAATAAATACAAGTGGTTTAATGAAAACTTACCGAAACTTATTGTAAATTAGCCAATTAATTTTTTGGTGGATACCTACTAATACTTATATTTATACAAACTTTACATTATGCAATTAATACAAAAGACCCTGTCATTTATTGGATTAATAAGTTTAGCTGGATTGCTCATTTATGCAGTGCAGGATGCTCCAACAGATGAAAACTTTGAGAAAAAATTAATAAACGATTACAATGTTTATGCATTACAGGTTCCTGATCATTTGGAATTTGCCGGAGAAAAAATGCCTTTGGAAAATCCGGATATCCTTGAAAGAATGGACAGAGAACTATTGGTAAATACCTATTGGCAATCTAATGGATTGCTTATGTTTAAACGCTCACAGAAGTACTTTCCTATAATCGAACCAATTTTAGCAAAAAATGGCATTCCAGATGATTTCAAATATCTGGCTGTCATAGAAAGCGGTTTGACCAATGCATCATCCCCTGCCGGTGCCAAAGGCGTTTGGCAGATATTAAAAGGTACAGGGCGGGACTATGGTTTAGAAGTTAATGATAATGTTGATGAACGTTATCATATTGAAAAAGCGACGGAAGCCGCTTGTAAATATTTACAGGATTCAAAAGAGAAACTGGGATCTTGGACTCTCGCTGCAGCGGCATACAATGCGGGTAATGCTGGAATCTCGAGGCGTTTAGAAGATCAAAAGGTATCGAGTTATTATGATTTGCTTCTAGGTGAAGAAACCGGAAGATATGTGTTTCGTATTGTTGCTTTAAAGGAGATTTTAAACAATCCTCAGAAATATGGTTTTAACTTCAGAGAGAAAGATCTTTATAAAAGAATTCCAACATACAGTGTTGAGGTAGATACAGCTGTTAGCGATTTTGCTAAATTTTCAGAGCAATTTGGCATCAACTATAAAATTTTAAAGATTCATAATCCTTGGTTGAGAGAACCACATCTGGATAATAATTCAAGAAGGAAATACGTCATTGAAATACCTGAAAAAGGCTTTTACAGAACCACGCCTTAACAAAGAGTACAACTCTGGTTGTTTCTTTAATAATTATCGACTCCTTCTAGGTTGTTTGTGACCACCAAAATGCTGATTTGGCATTTGAGCTCGTTTCATATTATCTTTCATCATTTTAATCTGCTCTGTTAGCATACCCTGCTTATCAAGCTTTTTCGCTTCAGTTAAGAGCCTTTCTGCTTCTTGTTTTCTTCTTTTGCTGAATGCAATTCCCGCTAAATTAAGTTTAACCATAGCCATATCATGTTTCATGGATAAGCCTAACTTTTCTGCATTCCTGAAGTATTTTTCAGCTTCATTCATATTGGTTTGAGAAACCATGATCCCATTTAAAAAGTTATAATACCCTTGTTGCTTTTTAACCAAAGCCGATTCAGGGTTTTTAATATATTTTAACCATTTTTGGGCACCTGGAAAATCCTGTTTTCTTAATCGTAAGAACGCAAGAAGTATTAACTCATTTTTAAAATACAGGAAAATAAAAATTCCTGCCAATAATATCATCATGATTCCATTACCAATATATCCGTCAATTATTAGCCATATTCCATACAAAATTGAAGCTCCGGTAAGTATTAATTTGATATTCTTATTGAACATTAGATTTAATTTATTTTTTGGACTGCAAAGTTAGTAAAAACTATTGTAAATATTTTTTAATTTAGATTTGTCAAATAGAAAAGGGTTTGTATATTTGCACCCGCGCTTTAAAAGAAGATTAAAGGCAAATACCAAAGTATACAAACTGATTCATAAAGATATTTAGTAATGAAAAGAACGTTTCAACCGTCAAAGAGAAAGAGAAAGAACAAACACGGTTTTAGAGAAAGAATGGCTTCTGCTAACGGTAGAAAAGTCCTTGCTCGCAGACGAGCTAAGGGAAGAAAGAGACTTACAGTATCTTCTGAACCTAGCCATAAGAAATAATGATTAACAATTGTTAATATTTTAAAGGTGTTACTAATCGTAACACCTTTTTTTATACCTATATGATAACTATTTTTGACAAATTTTTAAAATCCTATGCCAAAAAATCAAGATCTTAAATCCATTCTAATTATTGGTTCCGGACCAATTATCATTGGTCAGGC
>CBDUIO010000150.1:0-6386 GCA_965367355.1 uncultured Flavobacteriaceae bacterium | reverse complement strand
CGGATAAAGTGTTGGATGATAATGAATTTTATTTAGTAGGCGAAGTGTATAACTACGGAATTAGTGGTGGAAAATTCTTCGACTTTGGCGATAAAAAAGTAAACTATTTTGATGGTATGTTTACAAGTCAGATAAATTTTGAATTTAAGTGGAATGCTAAAGAATTGCAGTATGAAACACTATTTAAAAAGTATGATTATAAACTACAAAACGATCTTAAAGGATTTAGTGTATTAAATTATTTAAGTTCTCATGACGATGGTCAACCTTTCGACCCAAAAAGGGAAAAACCATTTGAAACTGCTACAAAATTATTATTATCTCCCGGCGCATCACAAGTATATTATGGCGACGAATCAGCCAGATCTTTGGTTATTGAGGGAACTGTTGGTGATGCCACTTTAAGATCGTTTATGAATTGGGATGAATTTACAGAAAAGCAAGATATTTTGAACCATTGGATTAAATTAGGTCAGTTTAGAAGAAATCATCTAGCCGTTGGTGCAGGTAAGCATCAATTGATATCTAAAGAACCTTTTGTATTTTCAAGAGAATATTCTAAAGGAGAATATAAGGATGCTGTTGTGGTATGCCTAAAAGATTCAAAAGATAAAACAGAAATTGAGGTATCCTCTATTTTTAAGGATGGTGATAATTTAATCGATTATTATTCAGGAGAAAAGATGACTGTTAAAAATGGAAAAGTAATGACCAATTCAAGTCACGAAGTGATATTATTGGAAAAGATTAATTAGAGTTCTAAAATTTAAAAAATCGCAATGTTTCCATTGCAATTTTTTAAATCTATTCCCCAGTGTAACTTAAGTTATATTCAATCGTCATTAAGGAAAATACCTTTGTAAAGTAATTCGAAAAATGACGACCAACCGTATGTGTTTACAAGATTTTGTATCTTTAAGATTCCAACCAACTAAAATGAAAGACATAAACGACAACATAGAATCTCCTTTTACCCTTAAGGTTAGCTTCAATAAATTCTTGGAACATTACGAAGAACTCGCTAAAAGCGAAGATGAATTTGTAGCAGCCAAAGCTAGAAGGATTTTAAAGACTCAAGAACCATATCCTGTCCTGAGAGAAGGCTTCAGCGATATGTCTTTACTGGACAAATATAAGGATGAAATAAGTTTTATTCTTCAGGATTCCTTTAGTGAAGTGCTAACTTTTAATGAAATTAAGACTGCTTCTGTTCCTTTTCATAATCTCATTTTTAATTCGTCAGAGCGATTTAAAAATATTATAAAAAATGCCGGTGATGATTTTGAATTAAAGATCAAGAACATGCCGGAAGATGATATTTATATTATAGCATGTACAATAATCCTTCATTTTTGTTATGGTTATAATTTGAACTTCAAAAGACCATTTTTTTATGAGATACCTGATCAATCTGGTATAATGCGATACTATAAGATCTTGTATAATGCAGATTTCACGGAGATCATACCTACAGACAGAGCACCAAAAATTACTCAAAAGGACATTGATGAATTGTTGGATAATTTTGATAATATAAAAATCTGGAAAGAAAAATTTCCGCCGGACAGTTATGTTTATAAAGGATTTGTAATATCAAATATTTTTGATGTTACCGATGATCAATCTATTTCAAACATTAAATCCAATTTAATAAGTAATGACAAACGTAAAGATCAGAATTTTGTCGAGAGCTTTCATGAGGTTTTTCAGTCTTTATTGAATATTAAGGATTTAAAAGTTGGCTTATCAATCTATAACAAAGTATCCGATTCATTTGAACGTGTTTATGGTCATGGGATGAATAGCTTTTTATTAAATGAATTGGAAAATAAACTTTGTGAAAAAGCCCTTTGTAAATGGTCTTACAAACAGTTGTTAGAAGAAAATAAATATGTCTCTGTTTCAGATGTTGAAAAGATGTATGAAATTTCCAAAGGGAAGGCTCCTCATATAAAAACCTTGCATGATCAAGGTATTAAAAGTGCTATTCTGGCGCCCATAGCTGATGATAATGGTTTACTTGGTGTATTGGAATTGGTATCAAACAAACCTAAAGTTTTAAATAGCATCAATGCCAATAAATTGGTTGATGTAATGCCATACATAGTAACGGCAGTAAAACGCTCAAAAGAGGAAGAAGAAAACCTAATAGAAGCAATTATTCAACAAGAATGCACTTCGATTCATCCGAGTGTTTATTGGAGATTTGAAGAAGAAGCTAAACATTTTATTAAGGAACAATTCAATGGAAATCAGGTAGCATTCAATAAGATTGCTTTTAAGAACATCTATCCCTTATATGGGCAAATTGATATAAAAGGGTCTTCAGTTGCAAGAAATAGAGCTACATCACAGGATTTAACGCTTCAATTATTAGCTGCAAAGCAAATTTTGAATGATGCTATGGAAATAGAATCACTTCCTTTTTATGAACAATTAATCTTTCAAATAGATGAATTCTTAATAGACATTGAAAATAATTTTCAGGTAGACAGTGAACAACAAATTTTAAGCTTTCTTAACTCCGATATTAAAACCATTTTCAAACATCTCTTAACAGATAAAAATTTAATGGTAGACATTGAAAATTACTTCAACAGTCTGAGCAAAAAAGTAAATTCGTTATATCATCACAGAAAGAATTATGACAATACCATTTCTGAGATAAATAAGAATATGGCAGCTATGTTAGATGCTAAGCAGGAAGAAGCACAAAAGATGTATCCTCATTTTTTTGAACGCTTTAAAACTGACGGTGTTGAACATAACATGTATATAGGAGAATCCATTACAAGAGATAAAAGTTTTAATCCAATCTATTTGTACAACCTAAGATTGTGGCAATTACAGGTAATGTGTGAAATGGAAAATGCCTATTACCAGAAGCAACCGGAATTCCCAATTGCATTAGATGTGGCTTCTATGATTCTTGTTTTTAATCAGCCATTGACAATAAGCTTTAGAATGGATGAAAAACTGTTCGATGTGGATGGAACTTATAATGCAAGATATGAGATTGTTAAAAAACGAGTAGACAAAGCCTATATAAAAGGTACAAAAGAACGCATCACACAAAAAGGAAAAATAACAATAGTCTATTCACATAAACAAGATGAAGTTGAGTATATGCGTTACATTAAATTCCTTCAGGCCAAACACTATTTACATGATGATGCAGAAATAGTTGAACTCGAAGACCTTCAGGCGGTAACCGGATTAAAAGCAATTCGGGTAAGTGTTCTATATCATAAAAAAGAAGATGATAAGGATTTTTACACCTACGAAGATTTAATGAAAGAAATAAAAGCTTAGGCTACTCCACTAACATATTTAAACGCGAGAGTAAAGGCTAAAACGCTTACTATAATTCCTATGATAAAAATGGTATAGGTAATACGAAGTATTTTGTATTTTCTATCCAGCACTTTGCCAAGAAAATATAGGTCTTTGGTCATAGATGAATATAAATAGTCTTTATCCTGCATCATTTCGTTCATGGCCCATTCAAAATCCTCAAGTTTCATTTTATGAAAATTTCCAAAGAACAATAAATTTACTTTTTTATTTTCCACATCTTCTTTGGTAAATTTTCCACCCGTTACATTTGGTCTGGTTGCCAAAACCGATAAGATCATTGCTATTATAGTAAAAAGCACGAAAACAACGGTTGGATAAATCAAATAAGTATTGGAAGGGTTGTCAAGCTTCGGAATTAAATTAGCCAGAACTAAGGATACTATGATTGCATTTACAGATAATAGTATATTAGCCTTAGTGTCGGCAATATCACTTAATGTAATATGGTTTCTTAGGGTAACCCTGAACATAGTTTCAATACCGCGTTCAGGCATTACAACTTTTTTCTTCTTTAAGATTAATTCATCCTTTTTCTGCTTTATTTTGGTGTCTTCTCTTTTTAATTTTTTATCGGTTTTCAAAAGTTGAGCCAGGTTTTTCCCTTTGGCTTTGTCCCAATTGGATGAAGCAAAATCTGTATAATAACGATGCTTTTTTGTAAAAAAATCGATATTCTCATTTAACCATTCTGTTTCATTATAAGATTTGTTATCAGTAAGCTCAACTTCTTTTCTTAGTAATTCTGTCATATCGCTAAAATTCTTGCTAGCCAAATGAGAACAGTCTGCATCTCGAATAAGGCCTTCCAGTACATTAGTTGGTTCATATTCAATTTTCGTGGCAAGAATTAAATCTTTAATGGATTTGATCTCAGAACCGGGTACCTTTTTCTCTTTAAGAAATTTTTCTGCAATATTGGCACTTTCGGCTTCATGGTTTTTGCAACCCTTAACCAATCCCGTATCATGAAACCAGGATGCCAGGATTAAATGTTGAGCATCTTTTCCTTCTATTTTCATACCTTCTATAAGTTCTTTTGTTTTTTCAACGACTCGCTTTGTATGGATTATATTGTGATAAATAAAGGAAGGATCAAGATTTTCATTTAAGAAAGAGATCACATATTTTTCAGCTTCTGCTATTAGATTATCCATTTGACACTTGAATTTTTGAGAATGTATTTAAATAGATGAAATTAAATATAGTATTATTTGTCGTAATTTTATACAATGCTTGCAGTTTTTACTAAAAAATGGTTTGTAAGCAAACAGGTATATTGTCGACTTATTTTATGCTTAATAGCACATTAATAAAAGTAAAATTAAGAAAGGAAAAATTACTATGCTAAATTGGAAAGATGTTATCAATTTTTCTGTCAATGGCAATCCAAATCCGGATCGCCGAGTAGAAAAATCTGAAAAGGAATGGAAAGCTCAACTAACTCCGGAGCAATTCAGAATTACAAGGCAAAAGGGCACAGAAGCACCTCACAGTGGAGCGCTTTGCAGTATTTACGATGAAGGTAAATACAATTGTGTTTGTTGTAATACACCCTTATTTGATTCGACAATAAAGTTTAGTTCCGGTACAGGATGGCCAAGTTTTACTCAACCCATAAAAGAAAATGCAGTTAAATATAAAAAGGATTCGTCTTATGGCATGGTTAGGGTTGAAGTGATGTGTAATACCTGCGATGCACATTTGGGGCATGTATTTCCTGATGGTCCGGAACCCAGCGGATTACGATATTGCATTAATTCAGAATCCATGCAATTGGAGAAGGAGGCAGCTCATGGAAAATAAAAAATTACAAATAGCCACATTTGGTGGAGGGTGTTTTTGGTGTACTGAAGCCATATTTCAGGAAATAAAAGGCGTTGAAAAAGTAGTGTCTGGATATAGTGGTGGAAATGCTCCTGGCAAGCCTACTTATAGAGAGGTTTGTTCAGGTTTAACCGGGCATGCTGAAGTTGTACAGGTGACCTTTGATCCAAATGTGATTTCTTATAAGGACATACTGGTAATTTTTATGACAACCCACGACCCAACAACTTTAAACCGACAGGGAGGTGATCATGGAACTCAATATCGGTCTGTTATTTTTTATCATGATGATTTGCAAAAAGAGATTGCTGAAGTTGTTTTAAAAGAAGTCTCTCTATATTTTGATGATCCAATAGTAACTGAAATTAGTCCATTGGATATTTTTTATAAAGCGGAAGACTATCACCAGGATTACTATGTAAATAATCAGGATCAGGGATATTGCAGTTTTGTAATCGCACCAAAGATTTCCAAGTTGCGTAAACAATACACCGATAAACTCAAGAAAGTTTTATAGACCTTGAAATTGATTAAATTTATTGTCATTGATATTTTTTATAAATTAAAAAAGATTCATTTTTTTGAATGAAACAAAATAGCATAAAATATACTGTATTATTTATAATATTTCTTGCTGTTAATGCATGCGCTACATACAAACCACAGTATAAAGATGCTAATTGGAAGTCCGATTTTCCTGATAAGAAGATTTCACATTCATTTTACTTTATTGGGGATGCCGGGAATTCACCTCTTGGAACTTCTTCTGTTGCGCTTAAAGCGTTTAAACAAGAATTAAATAAAGCTTCAAAGAACAGTACTGCCATTTTTTTAGGGGATAATATTTATCCTAAAGGAATGCCTAAAAAAGGGAAAGAAGGAAGGGAATTTGCTGAACATCAGTTAAATGTTCAAACCGATGCCGTTTCTAATTTTAAGGGCAAAACTATTTTTATTCCAGGCAATCATGATTGGTATAACAATGGCGTAAAGGGGTTGAAAAGGCAAGAAGACTACATTGAGGATTTACTAGGTAAAAATTCCTTTTTGCCAGAGAATGGCTGTCCAATTGAAAAAGTTGATATTAATGATGATATAGTTTTATTAATTGTCGATTCTGTTTGGTATTTAGCTAATTGGGATGATCATCCTACTATTAATGATGATTGTGAGATCAAAACAAGAACCAAGTTTTTTGATGAATT
>CBDUIO010000149.1:0-6395 GCA_965367355.1 uncultured Flavobacteriaceae bacterium | reverse complement strand
GTCGAATCTTAACCTAATAAAGTAAAAATGTTATGACTTTAAATTGTGTTGTTGTCGATGATTCTGCAATCCAACGTCTATCTATTGTTAAATTAATTGAGAATCATTCCTCACTTAACTTAATAGCAGAATATAACAGTGCTCTTGAAACCAAAAACGGTTTGAATACGCACAAGGTAGACCTTATCTTTCTTGACATCGAAATGCCTGTTTTAAACGGTTTCGAATTACTGGATGTATTAAATAATAAGCCTCAAATTATTTTTGTCACTGGTAAAACGGAATATGCGTTTAAAGCTTTTAATTACGATGCTACTGATTACTTACAAAAACCTATTACCAAAGAACGTTTCAATGTTGCTGTTGAAAAAGCCCTCGAGCAGCACAAGTTAAAATTGGATTTTAATGAAACTGATGGTGAACATATTTTTGTTAAAAGTAATCTTAAAAAACGTAAGGTGTACATTAAGGACATTAAATGGATTGAAGCTCTCGGAGACTACGTTAAACTAGTGACTGAAGAAAACAGCTTAGTAGTCCTTTCTACTATGAAAGCGTTTGAAAAAGAACTGCCTGAAGGCAAATTTTTAAGAATTCACAAATCTTACATTGTTAATCTTGATAAAGTAGATAGATTCAATAGTAAAAATGTTGAAGTGGGTGCTTATGAAATTCCTCTAAGCAGAAACAAAAAGACATTATTGGTAGACGCTTTAAATAATATTTAATTCAATAGCTATCGACGTTTAAAATTACTTTAACCGAACGGAAATCTTTTACGTTTAGGAAGCTATTCTTTATCTTAAGAATAGCTTCTTTCGTTTTTATCAAAGATTGTTTGGGAGGTACTTTTATAAGAATATTCTTTTGATATTGATTACGAATTCTTGCAATAGGTGGAAATTCCGGACCTAAAACATATTCAGAAAACACCTGTCGCAGGGATCTTGCCATCCAATCACTGGAATCATTAACTCTATTGTAATCTTTGTGTTTTAGTGTGATTTTAATGAGCCTGTAAAGTGGCGGATACTTATAATTGAATCGCTCATTTAGCTGCTCTTTGTACATACCATAAAAATCATTGGCAGAAACCTGTTGCAATATTTTGTGATATGGATTATAAGTTTGGATCAATACCTTACCCCTTACATCGGTTCTTCCGGCTCGTCCGGAAACCTGGATCATCATTTGAAAACTACGCTCATGAGCCCTGAAGTCCGGAAAATTCAACATGCTATCGGCATTCATGATACCAACAAGCTTAACATTCCTGAAATCCAGACCTTTTGTGACCATTTGAGTGCCAACTAATACATCGATCTCATGTTGTTCAAAAGACGAAATTATTTTTTGATAACCAAATTTCCCTCTCGTTGTATCAAGATCCATCCTTGCTGCTTTTACTTTGGGAAATAGCTGTTTTACTTCCTGCTCAATCTGTTCGGTACCAAATCCTTTGTTATCCAATGATGGACTACCGCATGCTAGACAATTCAATAACATAGCCATGTGATAACCACAATAATGACATCGCAATTGATTAATCTTTTGATGATAGGTTAAACTCACATCACAGTTGGGGCACTGAGGAGAATGACCACATGTATTGCATTCAACTATAGGCGAAAAGCCTCTTCTATTTTGAAATAATATAATCTGTTGTCCTTCTTGCAAGGCTTCTGTCATTTGTTCTATCATTCGGTCACTAAAATGACCTTTCATAAGTTTTTTTCGCTGTTTTTCTTTGATATCTACCAGCTCTATTTCCGGCATCAAAACATTATTGAATCGTCTTTCTATCTCAACCAATCCATATTTATTTTGTTCTGCATTATAGTAAGATTCCAAACTCGGAGTTGCAGAACCCAACAACGTTTTTGCCTTATATATAGATGCTAAAACAATAGCTGTATCTCTGGCATGATATCTTGGGGCAGGATCAAATTGTTTGTATGATAGCTCGTGCTCCTCATCAACAATTATTAATCCAATGTCACTAAAAGGTAAAAATACCGAGGAACGCGCTCCCAAAATTATCTGTGATTTTGCCGAATTGTTTAGAACATTATTCCAAACTTCCACACGTTCATTTAAAGAATATTTCGAATGATAAACCGAGACTTTTTTACCAAAATAATTCTGCATTCTATCAACTAATTGAGTCGTTAATGCGATTTCAGGAAGCAGGTACAAAACTTGTTTTCCATTCTTTACGACATTCTCTATCAATTTGGAATAAACTTCTGTTTTGCCTGAAGATGTAACTCCGTAAAGCAATATAACATTTTGATTTTTAATTAGTTTTGATATTTTATCTAAAGCTTTAGATTGATATGAATTAAGTTTCTTTGTCGCTTCATTGTCTTCATCAACATAGCGCACACGATCTTGAACAACTTCATAATCTTCTAAAATGTTTTTATCGATCAAGGTTTTTATTGTTGCTGATGAAGCTCCACTTTTTTCAGCAAGGTCTGCAACCTTGACCGGTTTTTTTGTTTGAGAAGATAAAGTGAACAAGGTCATAATGACATCGCGTTGTTTTGGCGCTCTGTTAAGAGCATCTAATAAAGTTTTAAGTTCGCTTTCAGTGCTATATTTAGAATGCAACTTAATATGCCTGACTAATTTTGGTTTGTACTTTTCTGTAATTTCTTCTTCAAGATCAATAGCTTCTTTTTCCAATAATCTTTTAATGACAGGTAAGGCATTTTTTTTATCGATGATTGAAGTGATCTCCTGAATCTTTAATGAAGTTTGATGATGCAGTGCTTCCACTACTAAAAATTCATCGTCCTTTAGTTCTTCATCATTTAATTTTATCTTTTTATTAAGTCTGACAATAGTCTCACTTTCCAATAGAAAAGCACTTGGCAATGCAGCTCGAAGCACATCACCCATTGTACACATATAATATTGTGAAATCCATTTCCACAGCTCAAGTTGATGCGAATTAACTATGGGACTTTCATCCAGTATTTGATGGATTTCTTTAGCTTCATAAATAAGTGGTGCTTTATTATGGATTTCATAGACGATTCCTGTGTAGATCTTTGATTTCCCAAAGGGAACCGCAACCCTTATTCCGGGTTGAAGAAAATCGGCTTCAGCCTCAGTAATGCTGTATGTAAACAGCTTTTCTAAAGGAATAGGAAGAATAATATCTATAAAATATTGCATCTGTATTTAAGGTAATACTTAAATCTTCTTTTTTAATTGATTTAAGGAAGCATTCAACTCATAACCTAACAATAAAATATTAGAGTTAAGCCAGATATATAGCAATAAGATCAAAAGTGCCCCAATGGATCCGTACAATTCGTTATACTTTGAAAAATTCTCAATGTAAACTCCAAATAGATAAGAGGTTAACATTATCAATAAAGTAGTAAAAATAGCTCCTACGGAAAAGAATTTTGTATGTCTTCCTTCTTTTGTTCCAAAATAGTACAATATTGAAGTGGCGACATAGATCATAAATACAAAGAAGAGATATTTGGCCAATTGCACTCCAAATTGTCCCTGGTGCTTCTCAATATAACCAAAATCTTCCAGATTTTGTATCACGTAGATCTCAAAATAACCAAGCACGACAACAGTAATAATTAATAGTAAAGCTAAAATGATAGCTACGCCAAGGGCATAAAAATATTGCTTAATAAAACTTCTGGTGATTTGAGCATGATATGAATTTTCAAATCCCGAAAACACAGCACTTACGCCATTTGCCATTAAAAAGATAGATAATAAAAAAGCAGAAGACAACAAGCTTCCTCTATTTGTATTCTCTATATCCTCAAAAATATTCTTAAAGAAAAAATCTGAAGTGTTTGGAGGCAGGAATGATTCCAGAAAAACCATGAATTCACTCCTAAAATCTTCAACCGGAATGTAAGGGATCAAGATCAGGATAAATATTAAAAAAGGGAATAAGGCTGTAAAAAAACTAAATGCTATGGAACTTCCTCTTGTTGTAATAGCTCCTTTCCCAATTCCAATTACATACATTTCAATTAGATGAAACAAGGACATGCCTTCCAATCCGGGAAGCTTGATCTTTTGCAAAAACTTGACAATAAGATTAATTATCGGGATTTTACTTAGTCTTTCTTCTGTGGTTTTGGTCATTTTATACCGCTTTCAAACTGAGGTCCATGTTATAAACTGAATGGGTCAGGGCACCACTGGAAATGTAATCTACACCACACAGTGCATAATCCCGAATTGTCTTTTCATTGATCCCTCCAGAACTTTCTGTTAAACATTTGCCATTTATCAATTTTACCGCTTTTTTCGTGTCTTCAAAATTAAAATTGTCAATTAGGATCCTGTAAATTCCGTCGCTTTCCAGAATTTCCTTTACTTCATCCAGATTTCTTGCTTCCACAATAATTTTTAGATCTCTTTTGGTTTCTTTTAAATAGCGCTGTGTCTTTTCAATGGCTTTGGTGATGCTTCCGGCGAAATCAATATGGTTATCCTTTAACATGATCATATCATATAAACCAAACCTGTGATTTTCACCACCACCTATTTTAACTGCCCATTTTTCCAGAGCACGAATTCCCGGAGTTGTTTTTCTGGTATCGATAATTTTAGCAGATGTCCCCTCAATTAATTCAGCAAACAATTTGGTTTTAGTAGCAATGGCACTCATCCTTTGCATAGCATTTAAAACCAAACGTTCAGTTTTTAAAATTGATTGTGCAGCTCCTTCCACATAGAAAACAATATCACCATATTTCACTTTAGAACCATCATTAATCAGGGTTTCTACTTTCAAATTTCTATCCACATAACGGAATACTTGCTTTGCAAATTCAACGCCTGCAATTATGCCTTCGTCCTTTACCAAAAGTTTAGCTTTGCCCTTTGCCGTAAATGGAATACAGGCTAATGCACTGTGATCTCCATCTCCAACATCTTCCCTTATAGCATTTGCAATTATGAGGCCTATTTCGTGTTTAAATTTGGTTTGACTGCTCATGGCTTATTTGTTTACTGCTAAAATAAGAATTGATTGAGGAATTATTAGAATTAAATTTATATATGTTTTTATATTTTTACATACATTCTTTTAAGCAAATGAATAAATCGTTTATTGTTTTAGTTACTCTCTTTTTGTCTACCGTTATATTTTCTCAAACAAAAACTATTTTTATAGATGAAACCAACAGAGAAATTACAAAAGATGAGTTTAAGGAAAAATGCAATACTTATTTTTATAAATGTTTTGATTATGCCAGTGACACATTGAAATTTAAGAAGGTATTATATAGATATTCTTTCGGTCAACTCACTAATGATGAATTAACCCAAATTAAACTATTATTAAAATCTGATCAAAATATCGAATTAAAAAAAGATGAATTCCTTGTTGTAAAATATTGGGATACAATTACCAATTTTCAGGATAGATTAAGGAGATATAAAACTCATGTGAAAAAACATGAAAGTGAAGATAGTACAATTGAACATAACGAATTTAATCGTAAAATATATGATTCCAAAATTGCTTCATGGGTAAAAAAGAAAAAAAAGTGCATAAAAAAATTTAAAAAACGATATCCTATTGAGATTATCTACATGTATAGGAATGATACAGGAGGTATTCAAGATTATAAAGAATTCAATTGGATCTCAGATGAAAGAAATATTTTTAAAAATCGATTTTTCAAATTAATGAACAATTATCATTTATTAGTTGTAAAACCTAATGGAAATTATTTTTTAAGTGGGGGACATTTTAGTGAAAAGAGCTTAAAATCATTATTGAATACAGAAGATTGGAATGAAATATTAATTGATTACAATACATTTAGAACTAAATTTCGAAAAAATGGCTATGGAATTTTTCAAAAACCAAATTTCTATCACAAATCCCAGTGTTTCTAATGAAAATTAAACTCCTTGCCATAGGCAAAACAGATAGTAAAGAACTTCAGGTGTTAATCGATGAATACCAAAAGCGTCTTGGGTTTTATATCAAATTTAAATTTGATATCCTTCCTGATATAAAAAAGTCTAAAAATCTTAGTGAAGAACAACAGAAACAAAAAGAAGGCGACCTTATTTTAAGTCATTTAAAACCTACTGATGTTTTGATCTTATTAGATGAAAATGGAAAGCAAATGGACTCTGTTAGATTTGCATTGTATCTTCAAAAACATATGATTTCCGGAATAAAACAATTGGTGTTTGTAATTGGCGGACCTTATGGTTTTTCACAAGAGGTCTATAACAAAGCTAATGGCAAAATCTCTTTGTCAAAAATGACCTTTTCTCACCAAATGGTTCGATTATTCTTTGTTGAACAGCTGTACAGAGGATTTACAATACTAAAAAATGAGCCTTATCATCACAGATAATAAGGCTCATTAATTTAATTGGCT
>CBDUIO010000148.1:0-6404 GCA_965367355.1 uncultured Flavobacteriaceae bacterium | reverse complement strand
ATGGGTTGTGAAATAATATTTCTTCCTGATTTTTGAAGGTATCTTTCAGGTGAAGCGCTAAACAAGTACTTGTCGTATAATTTTAAAAAGGCTGCAAAAGGCGCTTTCGATATTTTGTTTAAATGTTGATAGGTTTCTAACGGGTTGATCAATACATCTTCCGAATAAAACTCCTGACAAAAATTGGCTTCATAAATATCGCCTCGATGGATATGAGATAGCATTTTTTCTATCTTTTTAAAATATTCATCTTTATGAATTCTGAGTTTTATTTTAATTGTTTCTTTTTCAGAATTGAAAGTTCCGATTCCTGGTAAATCCACATTCAAAATATCTTTCAAATCGCTATTCACCTCATCATTTACAACTTTTAAATACTTCGTAGTGACTTTATTCCCTTTTATGCAAAACATTTTTTTTGGTTGAAAAAAATATAGATCGGGAAAGTCCAATCCATCAAGATTATTGGATTCAAGATCTTCAATATCATTTTTAAGATCGTAAGTCAGATAACCAAAAATCCAGTCCTTTGTAGTTGTTTGATACTCTTTTAATTTATCAAAAGCATCGTGATAATCCGTTTGAATACAAGTAAAGGCATCTACGGCAAGAACCGCATCATATTTTGAATATTTTTGATCGTAATCATTAGAATCTAACCATACAACGTCATCAAATTGCTGACTCCAGACCAGAAGTCTTTCCTTAAAATCTGATACATTCTGTATGTGCTTTGTGTGCTTTGTTCTCACTTAAAAATACTTGCAGGCAAAGTACCGAAATAAAATATTGATTTGAAACTTTAGTCATCTTATAAATTAAAGGAGCATCAAACTTCAATTGAAAAGTTTCCGCCCTCCACAGGAATCCCAATTTTATTAATTTATCTTTGCCCCAATAATCAATAATGAAAATTAGTGCATTTTAAAGATTTAAATATCTCCAAGCAACTTCTAAATGCCCTGGACGATCTGGGCTTTGAAACACCAACTCCCATTCAGGAGCAATCCTTTAGCGTTGTTGGCTCAGGAAAGGATGTCGTGGGTATTGCACAAACCGGTACCGGGAAAACTTTTGCTTACATGTTGCCTATATTGAGAAATCTGGCATACTCTAAACAAGATAATCCAAGAGTTTTAGTATTAGTGCCGACAAGAGAATTGGTTATTCAGGTAGTTGAGGAAATTGAAAAACTGGCAAAGTACATTAACGTTCGTGTTTTAGGTGTTTACGGTGGCGTCAATATTAACCCACAGAAACAGGCCATAGCTCAAGGATTGGATATTTTGGTTGCTACTCCCGGCAGATTATTTGATCTGGCAGTCAGCCGAACACTTAAGTTGAAATCCATACAAAAACTTGTGATCGATGAAGTCGATGTGATGTTAGATCTGGGTTTTAGACATCAGATCACAAACATATTTGATATTCTACCTGAACGAAGACAAAATATCATGTTTTCGGCAACCATGACCGAAGATGTAGATGAATTGATCACAGATTTCTTTATAAATCCGGAACGGGTTTCTGTCGCGGTTTCAGGAACACCACTTGATAATATTGACCAAAAGCGTTACAATGTTCCTAATTTCTATACAAAAGTAAATTTATTGGAACACCTTTTAAATGATGCTGAAACCTTCAATAAAGTGTTGATTTTTGTAGCACATAAAAAAATGGCAGACCGCTTGTTTGAGAAATTAGATGAAAATTTCAAAGAAGAATTATGTGTCATCCATTCCAACAAAACTCAAAATTACCGACTTAGAAGTATCGAGCAATTTAGAAGCGGAAGTAATCGAATATTGGTTGCTACTGATGTCATGGCTCGAGGATTAGATATTGATAACATTTCGCATGTCATTAATTTTGATACACCAACCTTTCCGGAAAATTATATGCACCGAATAGGTAGAACCGGCCGAGCAGAACGTGAGGGGAGATCCATTTTATTCTCTACTGAAAATGAACAGGATTATGCTGAAGCCATAGAGAGCTTAATGCAGATGAAAATCCCATTGATAGAAATCCCGGAATCAGTAGAAATATCAAAAGAACTAATTGAAGAAGAGCGTCCACAGACAAAGGAGCGATACAACCCATTAAAAAGACGTGATGAAGATGCTCCGGGACCCGCATTTCATAAAAAAGCTGAAAAGAATTTAAAGGAAAATCTGGGAGGCAGTTATAGACGTGAAGTCGCGAAAAAATATAAAAAACCAAAAACACGAGGCGATAAGAACTATAATAAGCGAAATAAGAAGAAATGATCTCTATTATAAGTCGTGAAATAACTATTTACTTCTTACTCAAATGGCTTTCTATATCACTTAAATGCAATTTAAGTGCCTGCGCTGAAATTTGAATTTCTTTAATTAATAATGCTAAAGATAAGATCAATAAGACCAGAGCTATTCCAAAAATCCAAACAGCAATTGTGTTTTGTTCTATGTAAATGAGAAACATGGTAAACACGCATAATAGCAAGCTAGTGATTCCAAATATTTGCATGTATCGTGTTAAATTAAGCCTTAGTTTCAGGTTATTGATTTGCTTGATCAAGGACTCATCCATTTGTTCCAAATACTTATCATGCAAATTCCTTATTACTGCTGCATAGGCTAAAAACCTGTTGGTATAAGCCAGCATGATCAATGAGATAGCAGAAAACAAAAGGGCTGGTGTTGTAAGGGTTAATTCTTCCATAGGTCAAAAATAATCATAAAAAAAGCAACCCGAAAGGCTGCTTTGATATTTTTTAAGGTTCTGAAACTAATTTACTTCGATACAGAATGACTATTTTTATTAATTTTTTAAACACTTCGACACGCTCTGCGTGACATTATTATTCTTATTAATGTCAAACTAGATATGCAGTGCTCTATCTTCAGTAGCAGCTAAGGCAGCTTCTTTAATCGCCTCCGTGAATGTTGGATGTGCATGTGACATACGTGAAATATCCTCTGCACTGGCTCTGTATTCCATGGCGACAACAGCTTCGGCAATCATATCAGCAGCTCGTGCTCCTATCATATGAACTCCTAGAATTTCATCTGTTTTTTTATCAGCCAGAATTTTTACAAATCCATCCAGATCCATGCTGGCTCTGCTCCTGCCTAAAGCACGCATCGGGAACTGGCCTACCTTATAATCTACTCCTGCTTCCTGCAATTCTTCTTCGGTTTTACCCACTGAAGCAACTTCCGGCCATGTGTAAACCACACCCGGAATCAAATTATAATCAATATGTGGTTTTTGACCAGCAATCGTTTCGGCCACAAAAACACCTTCTTCTTCAGCTTTATGCGCTAACATAGCTCCTTTTACAACATCACCAATGGCATAAATGTTGGATGCACTTGTTTGCAAATGATCATTTACTTCAACCTGCCCTTTTTCATTTAGCTTTACCCCAGCTGCTTTTGCATTTAAACCGTCTGTATAAGGGCGACGACCCACTGAAACCAGACAGTAATCCCCCTTAAATGTTACTTCTTCACCTTTTTTGTTATCTGCTTTTACTATAACCGCATCTCCCTTTCGTTCAACAGATTTTACTTTGTGAGATACATTTATGCTGTACTTTGCTTTCTTGAAAACTTTATTAAGTTCTTTAGATAAACCGGAATCCATAGTAGGAATAATTCTATCCATGTATTCAAGAACAGTAACTTCTGAGCCTAATCGTCTGTATACCTGACCCAGTTCTAAGCCTATAACACCGCCACCGATTATGATAAGATGCTTTGGTATTTCTTTAAGCTTTAATGCTTCTGTTGAAGTTATAACTCGCTCTTTATCAATAGCTATAAATGAAAGATTTGAAGGCTTACTTCCAGTTGCTATTATTATGTTTTTTGCTTCAATTTCAATCGATTCTTTTCCTTTTATTGCAATATGTGTTGCATCTTTGAATGATCCCAATCCTTCATAAACATCGATCTTATTCTTCTTCATCAAAAAATCAATTCCGCCCGTAGTTTGGTCTACAACCGCCTGTTTACGTGCGATCATTTTTTCAAGATTCACCTTTATTTCTCCAGGAATTTCTATCCCATGCTCTTCAAAATGCTTGACGGCATCCTCATAATGATGAGACGAATCGAGAAGTGCTTTGCTGGGAATACAACCAACATTTAGGCAGGTACCTCCCAAGGTTGAATACTTTTCTATAATTGCGGTTTTTAATCCTAACTGCGCACATCGTATTGCTGCAACATATCCTCCGGGACCCGAACCAATAATGGCTACATCGTATTTATTCATAAAATAGTTTGTTAATCAATTTTGTACTTGAAAGCAAAAGTACAAATGTTTTATGTGACGGCAATAAAAAATATCCAGGGCTTAGTACAACGCGATTTTCGTTTCGGTTAATCCTAATTCCTTTAGAAATTCGGCCACTTCTAAAGCTTCATCTCCACCTTTGTTGGCATGATGCAACAGCGTAAAGCCATGTGGGCCTTTGGCATTTATAAGACTAGGCGAAAATTCTAACATCGGTTTTAAAATATCCATTTTACCAAATAAGGCAGCTGTAAAAATATTTGCTTGTGCACCATGTTCTAAAAAATATTTAACCAGATCTTTAAATCCAACATGACTAGCAGCTCCCAGTCCAGTTTCAAAATCACCGTATTTCCAATCATGAGCTGCGTTTAACAGGTTTGGATGCTCTTCGAGTAGTTCCTTCACGACATCAAAATTTGAGTGTGAAGCTCCTACAAATTTCTTAACCAATGCAGGATCTAATTGAGGATCCTCCTGTAATGGGACAAATGCATACATTGAAAATGAAGGCAATATTAGTGATGTTATCCCCACCGACTTTAAAAATTGATTCCTATTCATAATTAGATTGTTTTTAGGTAAGTTATCAATTTTAAAGACATGTTAGCCTCATTTTAACATTGCTTTATTTGTATTTGCAATGAATCAATTAAGAAATCCAAATAGAAATCTCTATAATAACTTTGAAGTAAATACGATTGGATATGAAGCAACTCTATATAGAAATAGCTGTTGTGTGCTTCACTTCATTGATCATGAACATACTATGAGTACTTCCTATATGATTTATAGTTGTCAATTTTCTAACCATGAACTCTCTGAATGCTTCCATATCTTGAACTAATACTTTAAGTAAATAGTCGTAATCCCCACTAATATGGTAACATTCCAAAACTTCTGTTAAGTTAGTAACTTCTTTTTCAAACTTAACAACATATTCCTGAGAGTGCTGAACTAATTTGACATGGCAGAACGCCACGAAACCCTTATTAATCTTCTCCTTCCTTACTAATGCAACGTATTTAGAAATAACTCCTGTTTTTTCCAGTTTTTTAATTCGTTCATAGATTGCAGTAACTGATAAATTCAGTTTGTTAGAAAGTTCTTTGTTTGTTTGCTTGCAGTCTTGTTGCAATAATTCCAGCAGTTTTTGATCAGTTAAATCCATTTTCATTTTGAAAAATTTTCAGTTGAACTCCATATTTTTTGAAAATTATAACAATAATTTCTAAATATTTAACTTTTAATAGTTTTATATTCTATAAATATCGATACTAATTGATTTTTAATCATATTATTCAGAAATTTGTTTAACGAACTAAAAAATACAATGTCATGAAATTCAATCCAGCAAACGATGTACAGGACCTTCAGCATTTTGGAGAATTTGGAGGAGTCAATCCATCTATTTCCGATTCTGCTACATATACCTTCCTATCAGCAAAAAAAATGTTTGACACCTTTGAAGGACATGCCGAAGGTTGTTACTTATACTCACGACATTCATCTCCAAGTAATCTATATTTAGGAGAGGCTATTGCAGCCATGGAAGGGACAGAAACCGCTAATGTAGCTGCTTCCGGCATGGGAGCAATTACAGCAGTGATCCTTCAGCTTTGCGATGCCGGAGATCATGTTGTAAGCAGCAGAACTATTTACGGCGGAACATATGCATTTTTAAAGAACTTCGCTCCCAGGCTAAATATCAATACATCTTTTGTGGACATCACGAAGCTGGATGTTGTAGAATCTGCTATTACAAAAAATACAAAAATGATTTTCTGTGAAGCGGTTAGCAATCCGTTGTTAGAGGTTGCAGATATCAAAGGTCTGGCCAAATTGGCAAAAAAGCATAACATCAAATTAGTTGTAGACAACACATTCTCTCCTTTAGCAATTTCTCCCGCTAAATTGGGAGCAGATGTTGTAATACACAGTTTAACAAAATTCATAAACGGATCCAATGACACAGTTGGAGGTGTTGTTTGTGGTACACAACAATTTATAGATGACTTACGCAATGTAAACAATGGAGCATCAATGCTATTAGGTTCTACAATGGACAGTTTAAGAGCTGCCTCAATCATGAAAAACCTAAGGACTTTGCATTTACG
>CBDUIO010000147.1:0-6458 GCA_965367355.1 uncultured Flavobacteriaceae bacterium | reverse complement strand
GTAGAAAGGTTTTCGGGTATTAAAGCTTCCCTCTCATAATCTAAATATGTATTCTCTTTATGGCTGTAATTAAACTCATTGAATTCAAGAGGTTTAATTTTAACATAGGTTGACGACGTTGTATTTTCTTTATGGATTGTTGCTATTGTGTTTATCTTTAAATCTGTTTTTACAGATTGTGTTCCATCATTCCAGACCACTTTTAAAGAATCGATCTTAGTAATTTCTCCCAGACCAAAATGCACGTTTCTTGTAGAACTGGACATAAATCCCTTAACCGTGATTTCTTCTTTGTAAAAGGTTTTCTCACCGGAATAAAGATAAACTTTTGCCCCATTGGTATTGAGACCATTGTTTTTCTCAAACAGGTTCAAAACCAAATAATTTTGAGTGGATGTGTTTTCCAGGATTGTAGCTGTCTCATTTAAATTATTTACTACGATGTCCAGATCACCATCATTGTCCAGATCGGAATAAGCTGCGCCATTTGAATAGGTCCCTGTATTATTTATGTCAACACTTAGCTTTTCAAATTCTAAATTTCCATTGTTCTTAAATAATGCATTTGGCAGATTTAACATAGGCATGGAGTTGATGAGCTTATGCTCTAATGTATCTTGAGATGTTTTGGAGTATTCGGCAAAATCAACTGTACTGAGGTATTTAACATAGTCAAGGTCATTGGGTCTTTTGTAAATACCGTTAGTAATATAGAGGTCATTTAATCCGTCATTATTGAAATCCATGACTAAAGGAGACCAGCTCCAGTCGGTTGCATGTGTTTCTGTAATTAAGGAAACATCAACAAAATGGGAACCTTTATTTAACTGCATATGGTTTCTTGCATATTGCTGCTGATACCCAAAAGCGTTTTTAATCTGGTTCACTTTATCTGTATCCTCTCCCCCCGATTTTAAAAATATGTCTGCCTTATATGGCATCATGTCAAGAGTGACAATATCTAATTGTCCATCTTTATTGATGTCGGCAATATCAACACCCATAGTGAATCTGGATGTATGGTTAAAATAATCTTCACTGGACTCGGTAAAGCTTTTATTTCCATTGTTCAAGTACAGATAATCATTCTCATGAAAATCATTTCCAATGTAAATATCCATATAACCATCATTATTTACATCAGATGTAGCTATAGCCAATCCATAACCTATCGAACTGTTATAGATACCCGCTTTTTTTGTGACATCCTCAAATTTTACAATGTTATTTGTCTTAATATTTTCAAAAAGAATATCTCCCGAAAGGGAGTCTGATTTTTTTCTTAATTCAGCATTGCCATATGAATAAGGCGAATGAACAGAATGATTTAATAAATACATATCCATATCACCATCTTTATCATAATCAAAGAAGGATGCCTGTGTAGAAAAACCCGAAAAGTCTAAACCATAAACATCGGATTCTTCTAAAAACGAATTGTTGCCCTTGTTTATGTAAAGTTCATTCTTTGCCTTTAATCCTTTGTAATTTCCAACTTTACACACGTAAATATCTAAAAGTCCGTCACTGTTTATATCAACCATAGTCACACCTGTTGACCACGTACTATCCTGACTTATTCCAGCTTCTAAAGAAATATCTTTGAATTTTAACTCTCCTAAATTAAGGTATAATTTGTCCGGTTTTTGATTTGCCGAAAGGTAAATATCATCAAGTCCGTCATTATTTATATCACCAAGAGCCACACCACCTCCATTGTAATAATACAGATATTCAATAATATTCAATTCGTCATTCTTCTTCAGATCGTTGGAAAAAACAATTCCTGAAACTGAAGAGTCAACAATATCAAAAGGAGCTGCTGTTTGAACATAAGTTTTTAAGTCTTTCTCTTTTGAGCAGCTTAGAATAATAAGAAAAATAAAAACTATTTTTTTTGTCATGTTAGTATTTATAAATTTCCAGGGTGTCATTATTTTTTGCGATAAAGATTTGACGGTCCAAAACCTTTATATCTCTGATCTCACCCTTAATTTGAATACCTTTTCCCGTGCTATGGAATTTGAATTTCAAATTCCCTAAATTTTCAATGTAATTACCAAAGGACGCATCGTACCTTCCAAATTCAGGCATCACTCCATTTAAATTTCCACCAAGAAGAATATCTTGATCACCATCATTATCAAAATCTGATGTCTCAATGGCATATATTGGAGAAAAGTCTGCTTCAAAAGGCAATGGCAAAACTTCAAAATTAAAATCTCCATTATTAACCAGAATTAATGAATTTAAAGTATTGGCTTCTAAAACCAAACTATTCTCGAGTTGTTCTTTAGAAAAGATATCTTCAATGGTTGCATCTTTAAAGGATTCATAATCCGGATATTTTTTGCTCAGGTACTTTAACTGATCCACCAAATTGTGTCTCAATGCATAAGGGTAATGTTTGCCATCTTCACTTGTGAATGATAATACAGGATCCAGATAGTTATTGTTATCAAAATCATTGACATACAATGTTATCGGTTTTTCCTTACTGGCTTTAAACCTGCTGTTTAAACCATGATTTCCAATGATCAGATCAAGATCACCATCATTGTCCAGGTCACTTGCTTTAATAGTATTCCACCAGCCTGATAAACCGGATAAGTCTGAGCGCTGAGACTTCTTAAATACACCTTTATTGTTTTGAAAAACTTCGATGCCCATAAATTCTCCAACAACAACGAGATCTTTATAATTATCGTTGTTGATATCAATAAATACAGCATCTGTAATCATTCCCAGGTCTTTGAATTCAGGAGCCAGTTTTTGCGATTCTTCACTAAATTGACCTTTCCCATCGTTGATAAGCAAAAATCCCGATCCGGGTGAACCATATTCATTTGGGATGGTTCTTTCACCAACAAACAAATCTAAATCATTGTCATTATCTATATCAGCCACAACAACTGTACTGCTGCTGTGGAATTCGGTTTTTGTCGGTAATTTTTGATTGGATAAGGTATAATTTCCTTTTCCATCATTCATATATAATCTGTCCAGATAACTGGCACTGAACCTGGATGATTCAACCCCACCACTACAAACATACAGGTCCAGGTCGCCATCACCATCGGCATCAAAAAATACGCTTTGAGCATCTTCTGAAGCTTTTTGACTGTCAAAAACAGTGGTTTTGCTTTCAACAAACCGGTTGTTCTTTTGAACATATAATTTTGACAAATTGTTTTTTGAACCTCCAACGAACAGATCCGTCTTTCCATCGTTATCAATATCTCCAAATGACAGTTTTGGTCCTTCGGCACTTCTCATAAAGGGAAATAATCTTTCAACATTAAAATCTATGAAATTATTCTCTTTATGGATGTAGTCTATGACTTCTTTCTCTTTATTGAACAGTCTCAGCTCTGATTCTTTTTTCTTTTCATCACTTGTTAAGAACACTGCATCTTTTTCAAACAATGTTATTGTTCTATTGGCCTCAACGTTTTGTAATGTTGTAATTTTTCCCAATGGCCATTTGACGGTCAGTGTTAAGCTGTCTTTATTGACGAATCCAAAATTAGGCCTGTTATCCATTGTGGATTGAAAACCTCTTACAGGCTGTTGCTCCAGATAATATGTGTTGTCCTTATCGTTAAGCTCCAATTTAGCACCAATAGCATCTTTGTTCAAACCTTCGCCTTTTAAAATGACTTTTAAATAATTTTGTTTGCCGGGATCCAAATTATTCCTGTAAATAAAAACGGGCATATTAACGTTATTAACTACCAGATCCATATCACCGTCATTATCCAGATCGCCATATGCAGAACCATTAGAAAACCCCTCTGTATTTAATCCGTTATCCTGACGTTCAAAAGATAAATTGCCTAAATTGACGTAAGCATGATTTTTTACCTTGTTAGAAGGGATTATATCAATGAGTTTTTTATAATCTACTTGATTATTTTGTACGATAGATTGAATGACCTCTTCACTGGAAATATATTTTAAATAGTCCTGATTGGTAAGATCCTTATAAATGCCATTAGCAATAAAGAGATCTTTTAGACCGTCATTATTCATGTCAAAAAACAGAGCACCCCAACTCCAGTCTGATGCATCTACACCACTGAATCGTCCTACTTCACTAAAGGTCAGATTACTGTTGTTCAATTGGAGTACATTTCTTGTGAACTGGTGGTAATAATCGTTTTTCAGGTTATACTGATATTTATTCCAGTCCTCAAAAGTTGTCACGGTTTTGAGTCTGTCGTACTCACTGGGAAGCATTTCAGTAACAAAAATCTCATTGTATCCATCGTTGTTAATATCTGCAGCATCGGCTCCCATAGAAGCTCCACTTATGGAACTAATAGATGAAGTTAGCGATTCTTTGAATGTGCCGTCTTGATTATTGATATATAAATAATCTCTTTCAAAGAAATCATTGGATACAAAAATATCTTCCCATCCATCATTATTCATATCTCCAACAGTCACTCCCAGGCCAAACCCAATGACGCTTCCGTAAATACCTGCTTTTTCGCTTACATCTACAAATTTTCCATTCTGGTTTTCAAATAATTTATCACCACCTAAAACATCTCTCTTAGGTCTTTCATTTTTAGTCAGGTTAAAGCTTCCTATGGCCTGATAAGAATTATTCAATAGATAAACATCCAAATCGCCATCTTTATCATAATCAAAAAATGATGCGTGGGTTGAAAATCCTTTGTCATCCAATCCCAGCTCTGATGCTTTTTCACTAAAAGTCAAATCACCATTGTTAATGAAGAATTCGTTTTGTTTGTTATCACCTTGTACATCCCCTGAATTGCAAACATAGATATCCAGAAATCCGTCAGCATTGATGTCAACCATTGAAACTCCTGTTGACCATGCCCTGTTTCCACCAACATTTGCCTTTTCAGTAACATCTTCAAATTGAAAATCACCCTTGTTTAAGTATAGTTTGTTTTGATTTAGGTTTGATGTCAGATAAATATCTACTAATCCATCATTATTTACATCACCTATTGCGACTCCTCCGCCGTTATAAAAATTTCTGTATCTGTAAACATTGAATTCATCGGTCGATACCAGGTCATTGCTAAAATCTATTCCTGTAACTTCAGAAGGCAATAATTCAAATTGTGTTTCAGTTGATTTTGATTCTTCTTTTTTATTACATGAAAGAATTAAAAGAATTAAACAAATTATATAACTATGCCTGTTCATTATTTCTTATTATTCAAGTTTTTATACTTATAAGCTAAATCTTCTATCAATACAGAAACATCTTTTTCAGATTCTTTTTTTACCTGAATTTGCCTGTTTCCATCCACTTTAACCAGAATATTCTTCTTGGTCTTTATAAAGGGATTTCCAGGGTACCATTTCATTAAAGTGTCCTGTACGGTTGGTATCAGGTTGTCTGCCCCAAATTTTTCACTCCAGGGCAACCACCCCAAGTAAGAAAACTTAACATCCATTGCTGTTATAATATCATCAGGATTAAACTTAGCATAAAACAACATTTGAATTTGTTCTGTTGTTTTTGTAGAATCCTGAGGATAAAGAATGGTCTGGACATAATTATTATTCGGCCCGTGAGTTGCAATTCCTTCTTTGTTAAGATTCCAGCAGATCTCAAAAAATTCTTTTTTGGTTTGACCAAATTCTAAATTATGAAAAATAGCATTATTTACCTTTCCGCTTTCCAACTCATTTTTCACCAGTTTTGTATAGTCTGATTGGCACGAGGATAAAATTATAATAAATGCCGGTAACACTGTTTTGAAAAAATTATTCAATTTCATACACTTTTAAAGTATCGTTGTTTATGGTTGTTAAGATATATTTTTTATTATTTATGGTACAAATATTATAGTCTCTTATTTGTCCTTTGATTTTAAGAGATATCACCTTCTTGAATTCTTTAGCTTTATCACCATACAGAAGCCAGCCTTGAGAAGCGTCCTGCCTGCCAAACTGTGGCTTGACCAGGTATTGATTACCTCCAAAAAAGATGTCTAAAATACCATCGTTGTTAATATCTGATACTGCAATAGCATCTACATTGGAATATTGAATTTCATTAGGTAATTTCCGGGCTATAAAAGTATTATTTTTATTGAGAAATAAACTTGTTTTTACCATTTTAACATCAAGAACAATGGCATTTTCAATTTGTTCTTTGCTAAAGATGGTTTCAATAGTAGCATTGGAATAATCTTTATAGAACAATAGTTTTTGTTTTAGACTTGCAATTTGGGAAATAAGCTCATCTCTGTCTAAAATAGGGTAGTAATCGTCACCAATTTTTTGGCAGATGATCTGTTCCATAGTTCCATTATTATCAAAATCGGAAATATATATCCTTGTATCTGGTTTGAAAAATGAATTTTCACCTTTATTACCCGCCAGGATATCTGGATTTCCATCTAAGTCGATATCTGCTATTTTCAAGGTTTTCCAAAAGCCTGATGTATTTTCTAATCCAAATTCTT
>CBDUIO010000146.1:0-6513 GCA_965367355.1 uncultured Flavobacteriaceae bacterium | reverse complement strand
CCCCAAAATTCAGGATCAGAAAATCCGGAGGCTTCATCTGCAAATATTACTGACGGTCTTAAAGCACCTTTTGGTCTGTTCTCACCTGTTGTATTCGGTTCCCAGTCTGTAATTGCCATTTCACTCTGTAATGTATATACACTGTTGAACCACTTCTTCTTCCAGTTGACTTTGAATGTGAGTAAAATATTACTGTAACCAAAATACCATTTGCCATCCTTTACCCTATAATTGACCCGATATCCTGCTTCAATGGGATAGGTATCTACATTACTAGGTTTTTTGCGTACAAACATGGCTGTAGCCTTTTCTTTATTTTGAACATTTAAATTGTAAATAGCACTGGTTAAGGCATAAGTTTGACCATCTATATATAATTTTCCGTAATAGAAAGGTGTGATAATGTTTTCTTTTTGTTTAAAGCTTACCACATAAACACGCCTGTTGTCAATTTGCGTGGATTCTTCAAATTTAAAATCATAACTATCAAGATCTCCATCCGGGAAAACATAATCAGGATATTTAAGAATATCACTATATAGCGTACTAAAAGGTCCTCCCTGAAGTTTAAGTGCCAATGTATCTAAACGGGAATAATTAGTATTCTTCCTGGATTTAATAAGTTTAATGGCATCTCTTCTGGAAGAGGTATATGGTTGTTTGTATATTTCCAGCACTGCTTCAGAAAGAGACGCATTTTTTCTTCGTTTTTTAATGGTTTCTCTATAAAATGCGGTCATTAAAGCAGGGTCATTATAATAATTTTCAGCTTTCTTTGATAGGGCAGTTTTTACCAATGCTTTGGCATTTTTAGGAGCATTTACTTCAACCTCTGCCAATTTCGTAATGGAAGGCTCTAAAGAGATTTTGATATCATTATTTTCATCATCAGACAATAAAAATTCCAAACTTTCATATCCTAAATAGGACACTATTACTATTTTGTTCTTAATGTCATTGGGTATTTTTAAAAGGAATTCTCCTTCAGAATTGGTTATGGTAGATATATTGGTCCCTTTTACATTAAGATCGGCAAAGGTCAGCGATTTTTTAGTGGATATATCTTCTACCGAACCCTTGAATTCAGTAAATGAATCGGAATCTGTTTCAGTAATTTGTGCAGTCACATTCAGATTAATAAAAAATAAAAATGCGAAAGAAATTAGGGTGATGGTTGTATTTTTTTTTGTGTAATCGAGATTGGTTTTCATAGTGGAATTGAATAGTAGTCTTGCATCTGAATTTAGCTATTAAATTACTCAAAAAATGAATGAATACATAATGTTTTAAGTTAATTTTAAGAGACAGAATTTTGTAAACTATCTTATATTTACGAAACATTAAAAACCATTTATGTCAAAAGATTGTATTTCATTTAGGGACACCAATTACTTTTCATCTTTAATATTCGATTATTTAGATGAAAAGGAAGCCTTAAAACAGTTTTACAATCGGTTTCCCAATATTGAAAATTTCAAAGAACAAATTCAGGAGAAAAAAGGTTTCTATTCAAATCAACATCGTTCAACTTTAGTTAAAGTACTTGAAAATCAATATTATAAAGTGAATAAATCAAATTTGACTAAAAAGAATATTGAATCCTTAAATAATGCAGACACCTTTACAATTACAACAGGACATCAGCTTAATTTATTTACAGGGCCACTATATTTCTTATACAAGATCATTTCTACAATTAATCTTACAACAAGTTTAAAACAAACATATCCCGACTGCAATTTTGTCCCTATTTATTGGATGGCGACTGAAGATCATGATTTTGATGAGATCAATTATTTTTCTTTTCATAATTTAAAATTAAGCTGGAACAGAGAATCGAAAGGTGCTGTAGGCAGGTTAGATACAGAAGGTTTAGACTCAGTTTTAGAAGCTTTTAGCCGAATGTTGGGTACTAGCCCCGATGCTAACTATTTAAAAGAACTCTTTAGGGATGCCTATGTGGAACACAATAATCTGGCAGAAGCTACTCGCTATCTGGCAAATGAATTATTTGGTAAATATGGACTGGTAATTCTCGATGCTGATGACAGAGAACTAAAAGAGCTATTTATTCCTTTTTTTGAAAGCGAAATTAAAGAACAAGTGTCATTTAAAGGAGTATCTAAAACTAATGAAAAACTGGCTAAAGTAAGTGATCAATACACCATTCAGGTGAATCCTAGAGAGATCAACTTATTTTATTTGACTGAAGATTTAAGGGAGCGTATCACAGAAAGAGAAGGTGTATTTTCAGTCGTGAATACTAAAATAACCTGGACTGAAATAGACCTGATTCAAGAGATCAAATCACATCCGGAACGGTTTTCACCCAATGTACTGATGCGACCTTTGTACCAGGAAGTGATATTACCAAACCTTTGTTATATAGGTGGAGGAGGCGAAATAGCCTATTGGCTTCAGTTAAAGAATTATTTTAATTCGGTTTCTGTCCCTTTCCCTATGCTGCTTTTGAGAAATTCAGTACTCCTGAAGACTAAGAAACAAGATCAGAAACAAAAAAAACTGGATATCACCAATAAAGATCTGTTTTTGGATAAAAACTCATTTATCAATAAAAAGGTTAGAAGTATATCCAATATAGATATTGATCTGTCACCTCAAAAGGAGGCATTAAAAACTCAATTTAAAGATTTGTACAACCTTGCCGATTTAACTGATAAATCCTTTTTAGGTGCAGTTTCAGCTCAGGAACGAAAACAGATCAAGGGATTGGAAAATCTGGAAAAGCGATTGTTAAAAGCTCAGAAGAAGAAATTGGCAGATCATGTTTCAAGAATTACCGAAATTCAAAATGAACTGTTTCCAAATCAAAATTTGCAGGAACGTGTTTGTAACTTTTCTGAGTTTTATTTGGAGTATGGTGACCAATTAATTCCCTATTTATTTAAAAACTTAGAGCCCTTACAAGGAGAGTTTTTAGTGCTATCTTTGTAGACTAAAAATTTATTCATGCACAATATAGATATCGAATTGGTGGAAATGACCCTGGATGTCATGAAATATGCCGTTGATAGGATCACAAAAACACATCCTGAATTAGGTGTGCCTAAAAAGGAAGAAGAACTCAAGAAAATAATTGGAGAGACAGTTACTTCTAATGGAATAGGAGGAGAAAAGGCCTTCCAGATTTGGAAAGAAGTTTTGGTAAAAGCGACAGTCCCTATAGATCATCCAAGACATTTAGCTTTTGTCCCTGCAGCACCAACCAGAGCTTCTATTATGTTTGACCTCGTTACTTCGGCATCAAGTATTCACGGTGCATATTGGATGGAAGGAGCAGGCGGAATATTTGCAGAAAATCAGGCAATGGAATGGTTGGTTTCTTTAACCGGAATGCCAAAAGGCGCATTTGGAGTTTTTACCAGCGGAGGAACAGCTGCGAATTTATCAGCTATGGTCACCGCAAGGGAATATTGGAGGGAAAATGATGCTTTTAAAGGAGAAAAGGGATTGATCATAACTTCTGATGGCGCGCATTCTTCTATCAAGGCCATGGCCAAAGTTATAGATGTGGACGTCTTATTGGTAAAATCAGAAGACAGATTAGAAGGAAAAGAATTGGAAGCAACAATAGATAGTCTTACTGATCACCAGCGCAAACGTCTATTTGCTGTTGTAGCTACCGGAGGAACGACAAATGCCGGAATTGTAGATGATCTTAAAGGAATTGCAAGGATTTGTAAAAAAGAAAATATTTGGTTTCACGTTGATGCAGCATATGGAGGAGGCGCTTTGGCTGCAGATTCTGTGAGGTATTTGTTTGATGGCATTGAGCAATCGGATAGTGTAACCATCGATCCGCATAAATGGTTATTCTCACCTTATGACTGTGGAGCCATATTATACAGGAATCCTAATTTGGCTAAAAAAGCACATTCCCAGGAAGGTTCATATCTTGATATTTTTAAAGATGAAGGAGCACATGGATTTAATCCGTCAGAATATCAAATTCAATTGACCCGAAGAGTTAGAGGATTGCCTTTGTGGTTTTCTTTGGCAACTCATGGAACCGACAAATACAAATGGGCAGTAGAACGCGGCATTGAATTAGCAAATATTGCGGGCGATATGATCACAGATCATCCGGATTTGGAATTGGTAAGAGAACCAAGCTTGTCTTGTGTCTTATTCAGAAGAAATGGATGGAAGCCAGATGATTATACTAATTGGACCTATGAAAACCATAAAAAGGGATTTGCCTTAGTGACTCCAACAAAATGGAAATCTAATGGTAGTTTTGAAACTGTGGCTCGATTTTGTTTTATAAATCCACATACCCAAATATCAGATGTTGATAACATATTAAAAACAATGGAATAATTGTAGTTTACAAAACTTTTCATTTTCACATTTAATAGTATTTTTGCGCATGCAACATAACAAGGTACTGATTTTAGATTTCGGGTCGCAATACACTCAGCTTATTGCCAGAAGAGTTAGAGAACTCAATATTTTTAGCGAAATTAAACCCTATAATAAAGTTCCGGAACATATTTCAGAATACAGTGCCGTAATTCTGTCAGGAAGTCCTTTCTCGGTCAGAGCAGATGATGCACCACATCCGGACCTGTCAAATATCAGAGGTAAAAAACCGATTTTGGCAGTTTGCTACGGAGCTCAGTATTTTGCTCACTTTTCAGGAGGAGAAGTTGCACCTTCAAACACCAGAGAATATGGAAGAGCCAATTTATCCTTTATAAAGCAAGGCGAAAAATTCTTTAAAAATATTCAAACAGGAAGTCAGGTTTGGATGAGTCATAGCGACACCATTAAGCATTTACCGGCTAAAGCGATTTTGTTGGCGAGTACTCACGATGTGAAAAATGCAGCTTATAAAATTGAAGGGGAAGAGACTTACGGAATTCAGTTTCATCCGGAGGTATATCATTCAACAGATGGGAAACAGCTTTTGAAGAACTTTTTATTGGATATAGCTCAACTTAAACAAGATTGGACGCCGGACTCTTTTGTAGAGGAAACAGTAGACTATCTTAAAAAAACCATTGGAAATGACAAGGTTGTTCTAGGATTATCAGGAGGCGTAGATTCATCGGTTGCAGCCATGTTATTGCACAAAGCTATTGGTACAAACTTGTATTGCATCTTTGTGAATAATGGCTTGTTGAGGAAAAATGAATTTCAGGATGTCCTGGATCAGTATCAGCATATGCATTTAAATGTCATAGGTGTAGATGCTTCAGAACGTTTTCTGGATGCATTAAAAGGCATAAGTGATCCGGAATTGAAAAGAAAGGCCATTGGCAGAACGTTTGTAGAAGTATTTGATGATGAAGCTCATAAAATTGAAGATGTAAAATGGTTAGCTCAAGGCACCATTTATCCTGATGTTATCGAAAGTGTTTCGGCAACTGGTGGTCCGAGTGCTACAATCAAAAGTCACCATAATGTTGGTGGATTGCCTGATTTCATGAAATTAAAAGTTGTAGAGCCCCTCAAGTCTATATTTAAAGATGAGGTAAGGCGAGTAGGAGCAACACTTAAAATGGATAAGACATTATTAGGCCGTCACCCATTCCCGGGACCTGGACTGGGCATTAGGATCTTGGGAGATATTACTAAAGAGAAAGTTCAGATCCTTCAGGAGGTTGATGCCATTTTTATTGAAAACTTAAAAAAGTGGAAACTTTATGATAGTGTTTGGCAGGCAGGAGCGATGTTATTACCTGTTAATAGTGTTGGTGTAATGGGAGATGAACGTACTTATGAAAAATGTGTAGTTTTGAGAGCTGTGGAAAGTACGGATGGCATGACAGCAGACTGGGTTAATCTGCCTTATGATTTTTTACAAAAAACATCCAATGAGATAATAAATAAAGTAAAAGGCGTTAATAGAGTAGTTTATGATATTAGTTCAAAACCACCCGCAACAATTGAATGGGAATAGATTAAGGTATAATCTTTGCTATAATACTAAACGTATATAAAAATATATCGGTTTATGAAACATTTTTTATTCTTCTTTACAATAGCATTTTTGCTTAATTTTTCTATTGCTCAAGCACAGGATTTTAAGACACATAAAGTTCAAAAAGGTGAAACTGTTTATTCAATTGCTAAACTATACACCATAACTCCTTTTGATATCTATAAGTTAAATCCCGATGCAAGAGAAGGGATTAAAGAGAATACGGTTTTGATCATTCCAAATTCAGATTTATCAGAAATAGTATTAACAGAAAAAGAGTTTGTGGGCTACAAAAACCATAGGGTGAGAAGAAAGGAGACACTTTACGGATTGGCGACAAAATATAATGTTACACAGGATGAGATCAAAAAACATAATACCTTCCTTTATTCAAATAATTTAAAAAAAGGTGACAGACTTCAAATTCCTGTTTTTAAAATAGTTAAAAAATTACCGGAAAAATCTGATGCAGCTACCAAACAATATACGGTTAAAAAAAGCGAAGGTAAATGGAGAATTGCATACAAATTTGGTATTTCTGTTGAAGAATTGAATGCGCTTAATCC
>CBDUIO010000145.1:0-6631 GCA_965367355.1 uncultured Flavobacteriaceae bacterium | reverse complement strand
TACAGGTTTCTTTGTCTTATTGCAACTGAAAATTAATAATAAGAAATTAATGGCTATAAGACCGGAAATAATTAAAGTAATTGTTATAAACATAAGCAACGTATTTATTTGGGTAAAAAATCAATAGCGAAGCAATATTAACAATAATTTATGACAAAACCAACTATTTTATCGATTAAAAGCAATAATTGCGGATAAGCCGTAATTTAGTTTATAAATACTCCTACAGTTTTAATGTTAATTTACTGTAGGGTAATTTATTCGAAATAATTTTTAAAGCTATTAATTTCTCTTGAACGTTTATAACCGTCTTTTCATCGATTAGATCCTGCGACCATTCTGTTAAACTTAGCCATTCCTGAACATCTTCTAATTTTTGATCGTATCTGTTAGCTATTGTCCTATCAATGCTTGGAATATTTTTGAATTCACGGGTTGTATTATTTATAATTTCTAGGATTGTTCGTACTTCATCAGGATGGTTTTTCAAAAACGCTTCTCTTCCCGCAATAACAAAACAAGGCCAGGGAGTTGGACAGTTTCCTATACGCCTGAAAATTCCTGAATCCACAATGGGTTTTGTTGTAAATTTCTCCCATAAAAAGTAATCAGCTTTTTTACCGGTCAATCCTTCTTTTGCCCCTTCAAGAGATTTCACAACTTCAAATTCCAGGTCCTTTTCCAGATCCCAATTGTTTCTTTCCGCATTTATATAAGTCATTAAATGAGATCCTGAACCATATCTGCTGATGGCCGCTTTTTTTCCTTTAAGTTCATCGATCGTTTTATAGGAAGACTCATTAGCCACATGGATTCCCCAAATAAGTGGAGATTTCACAAAAGTTTGAATAATTTTACTTTTATTGCCTGCTATTATATCGGCAATAATTCCCTCCGTGAGTACAACTGCCAGATCAATTTCTTCCTTTCTTAGGGCTTTGCACATGGCTCCTGTTCCGCCATAAAAATCCTTCCATCGTAAATTAATATCCTGTGCTTTATACTCACCATTTTTGAGTGTCAAATACCAGGCTAAATTAAAATGTTCAGGAACACCGCCAATTGTAATTGTTTTCATTGGATTAAATCTGTTTCAGCAATTTTATGAAGTGTATATTCAATGAGTCGCTCTATGGTTTTTTGTGTATTCTTACTGAAATTGCCCGTAGCTCTGTTAGCAATAATGGCATTTAAGGACAAAGCTTTATGGCCCAAAAGTTTTGACAGACCGTAAATAACGGATGTTTCCATCTCAAAGTTAGTTACTTTAAAACCATTGAAATTAAAAGTATCCATTTTTTTATTTAATTCCGGATCTTGAAGTGGTAATCTCAAAACACGTCCTTGTGGTCCATAAAACCCTCCGGCTGTTGCAGTCAAACCTTTATAAACCTGATCACTGTCAAATATTTTTTCTAATTCCTTGCTGTTATCGATAATAATGGGTTTCGCTTTTTTTGGGCTCCAATTTGTCTGCCTGATAAATTCAGCTTCTATATCCGGTTTACAAATGCTGTCAATTTGATAAAAGTGAAGCATTCCGTTTAAATCCAGACCATGAGTACCAATTACAAAAGAATCAACAGGCACTTCTTTTTGCAAGGAACCGGATGTTCCTATTCGTATAATATTAAGGGAGGTTAATTTATCCTTCTTCTTTCTGGTTTTCAAATCAATATTGACCAGAGCATCCAGTTCATTAATCACTATATCAATATTATCAGGACCTATTCCAGTTGATATAACAGTTAAACGCTTTCCTTTATATGTCCCGGTCTGGGTCTTAAATTCTCTTTTTTGAGTTGAAAATTCTATAGTATCAAAATGTTTGGTTATTTTTTCAACTCGATCCTGATCACCTACAAAAAGTAAAGTAGTTGAAATGTTTTCCGGCTTTAAGTTAAGATGATAAATACTGCCATCTTGATTTAGGATAAGTTCTGATTCTTTTATAGGCATTTAAATTGTTTTAATGAGTTTATTTTCATCGGAGTTAAATTGGAAGTCCAATCTGTTAACTCCTCCATAATCTATATTATTATTTAACTCTGATGCAAAATTTTGTTGATTTATCAAAGCTTCGTGTCCCTTTCTGTTCAAGGTTAAACTGTTTTCAGTTTCATTGAAAAATATTGAGAGATTATTTATGAGCCTTTCAAACTGAACATCTCCAAAACCGTAATATCCTTGATAATTTAGAGCATAACCCAGCAAATGATGTCTAGATTTTATTTCACTGGTTCTAACAATTTCAAGAATATTTTTTTCCAGAGTACTAAGTCCGTTTTTTGCGTCTGGAAATCGTTTTAAATGGGCTTTGAGGCAATTGCTCAAATAAGGAAAAGAGGAGGGTTTAGTTATATAAGGTTTAAAAATATTGTGATCTTTACCACAGTATGTTCTCCACAAAGCTATAGCCAAATCAATATCATCTGAATTTAATTTGATTTTATTGTTATAGTGGTTGAGTAATTGAACAGGAGTAAGCTCTCCCAGTCCTTTTAGATTTTTCTCACCTTCGACTCTTCCGCTACAGACCAAATAAAGTGGCAAATCAATTTCTCTTTGATGTAAGAGGTTTATTACTGCAATTAAATTGATATGACAAAATAGATCGTATTCAAACCAAAGAATGATTTCAGAATACTTTTCCGGATTGTCTAATTTGGCTAATTCCTTTTTATATTCTTTTACATCAATTTCAATGTTATAAACTGTTTTTAAAAAAGTTTTTCGGAGATTAAAAAAGTCTTCTGAATCAATTCCTGCAACAGTTGGCCCTTCACAGAGCATTTCACCCCAGGTTAGGAAAACACCCGGGATATCAAGCTCATTGAGATAGGTTGTCAGATTACTTCCATTTGTTATATTAAGGATTTGTTTTTCCATAATTATCCTCCTACACGCTTAACTTTAAACCCTTTTTCTTTCAAGATATTCATGATCTTATCTCGGAAATCACCCTGAATGATGATTTTATCATCTTTGAAACTTCCCCCTACACTAAGTGTGGTTTTAAGTTCCTTTGCCAGTTCTTTGAAGTCCTCTGTGGCTCCTGTATAACCTTCTAAAATAGTAATCGGTTTTCCTTTACGCTTTTCATACTTGCAGATTATAGGGTCATCCTGTATCCATATGTCTTTGGCTTCGTCAGATTCAATATTAATTTCAGATGGGATATGGTCAGGAAACAATCCTTTAAGTTGATCTTTTAAATCCATTTCAATTATATTATTTCTTGATCAATCCCAGTTCAACTAATCGCTGGTTCAAAAATTCTCCTGCAGTAATATCCTTAAACTGTTTTGGATGTTTCTCATTTATACAAATATCAAGAACATCCAACTTCATTTCACTTATGGGATGCATAAAAAATGGGATCGAATATCTCGAAGTTCCCCATAATTCTTTAGGAGGATTGACAACTCTGTGGATAGTCGATTTTAATTTATTATTGGTATGTCTGGAAAGCATATCGCCAACATTGATCATGAGTTCATCAGGTTTTGCTATGGCGTCGATCCATTCCCCTTTATGGTTTTGAACCTGCAATCCTCTTCCTTGGGCACCCATTAATAAAGTAATTAAATTAATGTCACCATGTGCAGCTGCTCTAACAGCATTTTTAGGTTCACTGGTTATTGGTGGATAATGGATAGGCCTTAAAATAGAATTCCCGTTTTTAATGTATACATCAAAATAAGTTTCCTTTAAACCTAAATGTATAGCTAATGCCCTCAGGACATATTTTGCCGTTTTTTCCAGCATTTTATAGGTTTCTTTACCAACTTCATTGAATTTAGGTAATTCCTTTACTTCTACATTTTTTGGGTATTCTGCTTCCAGTTTAGGATCGTTCTCAATGTATTGACCAAAATGCCAGAATTCTTTTAGATCTCCTTCTTTTTTACCTTTGGCATGTTCTTTTCCAAAGGACGTGTAACCTCTTTGACCACCCAGCCCTTCAATTTCATATTTCGCTTTTGTTTCCAACGGAAGATCAAAAAAGTTCTTTATTTCTTCATAGAGATCTTTAACTAAGGTCTCACTTAAAAAATGACCTTTTAAAGCTACAAAGCCAATTTCTTCATAGGCTTTCCCTATCTCATCCACAAACTTTTGCTTTCTCACGGGATCACCGGAAAGAAAATCCTTTAGATTTACACTAGGAATACTATTCATAAGATATTATTTAAAGCTTATATACAAATGTAACGAAATTACAAAAACAAACCGGGGTTAATTTTAAAGGGGTTGACCTTGCAAAATCTAAAAATATACGTTGGTTTATTTTGAGTGAAACAGCTCAAAAATTGAAATAATGTATGAATAGGACTTTAGATTTTAAAATTTATTTACATTTGATAAACCTATTTTTTATGAGTTCGGAAATCTTCTCAAACAGTTACATCAACTATGAAAACTACAATTTAGATGATGAAACTTTGCTGCTCCTTTACAGAAATATAATAAAACCAAGACTGATAGAAGAGAAGATGCTCATTTTACTCAGACAGGGCAAAATAAGCAAATGGTTTGCCGGGATTGGTCAGGAAGCTATTGCAGTAGGCGTAACCATGGCCATGAACAAAAATGAATATATTTTACCAATGCACAGAAATCTGGGAGTCTTTACTACAAGAGAGATTCCTTTGCACAGGTTATTTTGTCAATGGCAGGGAAAAGCCAGTGGATTTACTAAAGGAAGGGACAGAAGTTTTCATTTTGGAGCACAAGAATTTAAAATTGTAGGCATGATTTCCCATTTAGGTCCTCAATTGGGAGTTGCCGATGGTATTGCTCTGGCATCAAAACTTAAAAAGAAAGGAGAGGTAACTGCAGTATTTACCGGAGAAGGAGCAACTAGTGAAGGAGATTTTCATGAAGCTCTCAATGTCGCTTCTGTTTGGAATTTGCCGGTCTTGTTTTGTATAGAGAATAATGGATATGGATTATCTACACCAACCAATGAGCAGTATAAGTGTGAACATTTAGCCGATAGAGGTAAAGGATATGGTATGGAAACGCATATTCTGGATGGCAACAATATTCTTGAAGTTTATTCAAAAATGAATGAAATTGCTGAAGATGTCAGACAAAATCCCAGACCTGTTCTTATCGAATTCAAGACTTTCAGAATGCGTGGTCATGAGGAAGCGAGTGGCACCAAATATGTGCCAAGTGAACTGCTTGATTTCTGGGCAAAGAAAGATCCCATTGAAAATTACCAGTCATATTTAAAGGATAAAGGATTGCTGACAGAAGAAATGGAAGTCGAAATAAAGACCGAAATTGTTCATGAATTAAATGAGAATTTAAGGATTGCCTTTGATGAAGAATCGATCATACCAGATGAAACCATAGAATTAAGTGATGTATATAAACCTTTTGTATATGAGCATATTGAACCAAATAATGATTTAAAAGAATTACGATTGATCGATGCCATTTCACAAGGTTTAAAACAAAGCATGGAACGGCATGAGGATCTGGTGATCATGGGTCAGGATATTGCAGAATATGGAGGTGTTTTTAAAATTACTGAAGGATTTGTTGAACAGTTTGGAAAGGATAGAGTCAGGAATACTCCCATTTGCGAATCTGCTATTGTAGAAGCAGCCATGGGTTTATCAATTGCCGGAATAAAAAGTGTTGTTGAAATGCAATTTTCAGATTTTGTAACCTCAGGTTTCAATCCAATTGTCAATTATTTGGCAAAATCATTTTACAGATGGAATCAGGAAGCCGATGTTGTGATAAGAATGCCTTGCGGAGCAGGAGTCGCTGCAGGACCTTTTCATTCTCAGACCAATGAAGCCTGGTTTACGAAAACTCCGGGATTAAAAGTGGTTTATCCTGCTTTTCCTTATGATGCCAAGGGTTTACTGGCAACTGCTGTGAATGATTCTAATCCGGTTTTATTTTTTGAGCATAAAGCACTTTACAGAAGCATCAGACAAGATGTACCAACTGATTATTACACCCTGCCTTTTGGAAAAGCTTCGATTTTATCAGAAGGTAGTGATGTTACAATTATTGCCTATGGGGCAGCAGTTCATTGGGCATTAGAAACTTTGGAGAAGAACAAAGATATTCAGGCTGACCTGATTGATTTAAGAACACTGCAACCTTTAGATACGGAGTCCGTATATAATTCGGTTATAAAAACCGGAAAAGCTATCATATTGCAGGAGGATTCTCTATTCGGCGGAATTGCCAGTGACCTTTCAGCTCTAATTATGGAAAATTGCTTTGAAGACTTAGACGCTCCGGTAAAACGAGTTGCGAGTATGGAAACACCAATTCCTTTTGATAGTCAACTGGAACAGCAATATCTGGCAAAGAATAAATTTGAAAAGGCTTTAAAACAATTATTGGATTATTAGCCCTCTTGTTTATCTTTATATACTTGAATTAGTTAAGAATTCTTTTATCGATTCAAATTAAAATGCCTCTAAATTTTTACCTAACCTCAAATTTTATTAATTATTAAATTCTAATAAATGAGCAACTTTATTAAATATGCCCTAACATGGATTTTTATTATGTGGATCATAATTCCATTGAATGCACAAACAATTCAGAAAGACACTATTTTCAACGGACTCAAATTCAGGAGTCTTGGACCCGC
>CBDUIO010000144.1:0-6712 GCA_965367355.1 uncultured Flavobacteriaceae bacterium | reverse complement strand
AGTTCTGATAAGGCAATAAATTTTTTATTGGCTGTTTCTACTTTATTTAAAATATCTTCACCTGAATTGTATTTAATCCAGGCAGTTCTGTAAAATTCATACCCTAATTTTTTAGCTGTTTTTAAAACAGTTTTTTGAGTTTCATTACTGGCATCAATCACATTTGATGAAAACATTCTAGGAATTAAGTCGAACGACTTCATGGCATCTGTAGCCTTTGGTAAATCGTCAATCACTCTTTCAGGAAGCACATGCCCTTTTGGTCTTACTGTCAAATCGATGCCATCAAATCCCATTTCTTTGGCAGCTTCACTCATGTCCTTATAATTCAAAAACTGAAGATGTTTTGAAAAGAGGTGTATTTCCAGATTTTTGGTTGAATTGTTCATTGAAAACAAATTGTCTGCAATTCCTGTTCCCGGAATGAAAAAAGCACCACTTGCCAATGCTGTTTGGTTGATAAAATCCCTTCGTTTCATTTGATTGTTATTTTGATATGTTGTTATTCTGAATTTTTTCTAATCCATCTAGATTTTTCTGAAGCACTTCCTCGACATCCTTCTCACCAACATGACCTAAAATTCCCCAAGGACCTTTAAATCCAACCTCTTTCAACGTATTAAACATGTCCTTTTCATAAGCACCTTCACCAATTGGTAATATCTTCTTGCCATCTTTTTCCATACCATTTAAATTTACAGCTGATAGATACGGTTGTATTTTTGAAGCTATATCAGAAAAATTATCAATATTATCATGCCCATGATGAAAATTATAGATCAGACTCAAATCATGTTCAGGTAATGCTTTGATAATTTCTATCTGATTCAACGGATTCCCAAACCAGCCTTTGTGATTGTATAAGGCAATTTTACATCCAATAGATTCAGCTTTTTCAGCAGTGAATCTAATAAGGTCTGTTGACAGTTCAAGCGATTCATCCTGAGACATGTCTTTAAAATAGCTTTCACTCAACCCAACCCAAAAAGTTGTTTTAAGATTTAGTTCTTTAACAATATTGAACATCTTTTCATTGGCTGGGCTTAAATTATTGACTGAATCTCGTTTAGGATTGAGCCAGATCCATACCGAAAGGATCTCAATGCCATTGTCCTGAGCGAGTATCAATTCATTCTTACTGTCAGTTAAATGTATGTCGCGCCAGTCATAGGCATATTTAGTAAAACCTAATTCTTTGATCATTTTGATCCTTTCACCAGGATTCCTTTCCAAAGAATCATAAGCAACGATACACCATGGGAATGTCTCTTCTATTTTAATTGAATTAGATTCTTTTTGGCATCCAATGACAAATATCAACGGAAGTAAGAAAATTGGTAAAATCCTGTTTTTTAGAAACATTTATTTTAGGTTTAATACAACTACTAAGATAATGAATAAAAAAACGCAACTCAATTGAGTTGCGTTTTCCATCCAGTATTAATTGTTGAAACTTGACTAATAGCAAGTGCCAAATTTTAGTTATTCAACATCACAGGCATTACAAGCATGATGATAGATTCTCCGGGGTCCAAACCATCAGTAGGCGTTAAAATTCCTGCTCTGTTTGGCAAACTCATTTCCAACTGTACTTCATCCGATGTTAAATTAGAGATCATCTCTGTCAAAAAGCGAGAGTTGAATCCAATTTGCATGTCATCTCCCTGATAATCGCAGGTCAAACGTTCTTCTGCCTTATTGCTGTAATCAATATCTTCTGCCGATATATTCAATTCTGCTCCTGCAACTTTCAATCGAATTTGATGTGTGGTTTTGTTGGAGAAGATACTTACCCGGCGTACAGAATTTAAGAATTGTGTTCTGTCGATCAATAATTTATTAGGATTTTCCTTAGGTATAACAGCTTCATAATTAGGATATTTTCCATCTATTAACCTACAGATCAAAATTGTATTGTCAAATGTAAATTTAGCGTTAGAGTCATTATAATCAATGGTCACGTCACTATCGCTTCCAGCGAGTATCCCTTTTAACAAGGACAGTGGTTTTTTAGGCATAATGAATTCTGCCGTTTGATTGGCTTTTACATCTTCACGAGTATATTTAACAAGTTTGTGAGCATCTGTTGCTACAAATGTCAAGCCTTCTGTTGAAAACTGAAAAAACACACCACTCATTACAGGACGAAGATCGTCGTTACCGGCAGCAAAAATCGTTTTACTTATAGCTGTTGCTAAAACATCTCCATTTATAAGTGTTGAACTTGGATTGTCCAGTACTACCGACTTTGGGAATTCGTCACCATTTGCATAGGCCAGGGCATATTTACCATGATTTGAACTTATTTCAACTGTATTATTGTCTTCAACTACAAATGTCAATGGCTGCTCAGGAAACGTTTTTAAGGTATCCAAAAGCAATCTGGCTGGCAGTGCTACACTTCCTTCGCTATCGCTTTCTACATTAAGGGTGGAAGACATAGTAGATTCCAGATCTGAAGCCGAAACGGTCAATACGGATTTGTTTAACTCGAATAAAAAATTATCTAATATTGGTAATGTATTGGAATTATTTATTACGCCTCCTAAAACTTGAAGTTGCTTTAATAAATAGGTACTTGAAACAATAAACTTCATGAATATAAATTATTTTTCGGTTGAATTAATTCTATGTACAAATATATCTTAATCGAGGCTTTTTAAGAAACAAACTTATTAACAACCATCAGGTATATTTTTTTCTTCGTATGTAATTGAATACAAAACCAAAAAGGGCCAATATCACTAAAGGAATTCCAATATTTATGAGTTGCCACTTCGTTTTTTGGTCAGTTATTTTTTGCTGATCCAGGAAAGCAATCGCTATTTCCTTGGAGCGAATGTTTATAAGTCCGTCATCATTCAGCAAATAATTAACAGCGTTAAGCAGGAATTCTTTATTTCCGAAGGTTTGTCCGGTCCATTTATCAAAACCCAGTTCCTGAGGACCATTTCTTCCAAATTCATTTTTGATCACATCGCCATCTGCAATAATGACCATTTTTGTTGGGATACTTTTATTCTTTTCTTCGGACAGCTCAAAAGGTTTGATCCTGTTATTGTAAACACTGGTAAATTCACCTTCAAGCAAGACAGCTAAATTCTGATTACCTCTGGTATACCTGGAAGGATCCGGTTCCTGTGTAACAATATCTAAACTTATCTCCAACGGAGTTCCATCTAATTTAGAAAGCGGTGAACTTTTTAAAAGAATGGTTTTTGATATGCCATTTTTTAAGGTATCAATCTGATTGGCAAAATCGAATTTTACCAAATTCAGGTTGTTCACAATTGGGTGGTTACTTGCACTCTTTGCCAAGGGTGAATACTGCCATTTTACTGGCTGAAACTGTGCCTGACTTCCCTCTCCAATTGCTAAGGTAATTGGTGCAGAATACATGTCATTTACCAAAACCGGATTGATTCGCAGACCATATTTAAAAAAGAAATCGGTTAAATTAAGATCTCTGCCAATTGCAACAGATTTCCCTGATTCATTGTACAAGCTATCCTTATCCATAGCTACTGCATCAATAAGCCAGAGACTTTTTCCGCCATTCATTGTATATTGATCCAAAACCAGTTTTTCTTCCTCAGAAAAAGCTAAAGTAGGTTTTGCGGAAATGATGAGATCAAATCCATTCAACTTGTCAAGTGTTCCTTGGGCATTATTGGCAACGCTGTCCAGTGTGAATGGTGCTATGAAATAATAGTCCCTTAGCGTAGTAACAAAATCGGCAATGTACTTGTTTTCAAGCTGGTCGTTGCCTCTCAAAACGGCTACCTTTCGTTTTTTAGGATTCACCAGTTTGCTAAATCCATCAGCAAACGCATATTCCAAGTTTTGAACCGAGTTATTCACCAGCTCCTGTTGAGTTGCTCCTATTTTATTCTTGACCAATGGTATCTTGACCGTTTGGTTATTATAACTCGCTAGTCCCCAGGGAAAGATGAGTTCCTGAGAAGATTTACCACTTTCCTGAATGCTTAACTGCAAGGGAGTCAAACCTCGATCTGTGAGTTGCTTAATAACAAGATCTCGATTTTCATCATCCTCAATTGGATTGATAAAACTGAATTTTATGTTTTGGTTGTAAGCTGAAAACTCTTCTAATATTTGCCGGGTTTCCGACTTAAGTTTTCTGAATTCTGAAGGAAAATCTCCCTCTAAAAAAACATCGACAATAATTGGTGAATCCACGTCTGCCACGGTATTCAAAGCAGCATCTGATAATGTGTATCGATTATCGCTGGTCAGATCAAATCGCTCGTATAAACCAATTTTTGCAGAAAAAATATTGATAACAATAAGGCTTAACGGTAACAATATTAAAATAAGAGCTTCTTTTTTGTCGAATTCTTTTGTATTGATCCGGCCGAGAGTCAACAATACGAATAAAATAGAAATACTTAAAAAATAAAGGAGATCTCTGGTGTCCAAAACGCCTAATCCCATACTCTTGTAATGGGAATTCATTCCCAATTTATCTAATGAAGAGCTTGAAAAATAGTCAGCAATTCCATCAAATCCAAAATAGAATAGGAAACAGATAAAGACACCAACTATAAATGCAACGATTTGATTACTGGTAATTGAAGACGCAAAAATCCCTATGGCTGTATAAGATGAGATCAGGAATAATAAACCCAGATAAGACCCTAGTACGCTTGCCAGATCAAGATTGCCGGCAGGATCACCTAAAAGATAAATGGTTACGACATACAGCAGGGTTGGAATAAGCGCTAATATTATGAGAATTAAAGCCCCAAAATACTTGCCCAGTACAATTTTAAAATGACTGATAGGCTTGGTTAGAAGTAGTTCTAAGGTACCTTGGTTTTTTTCTTCCGAAAAGCTACTCATGGTGACTGCAGGAATCAAAAACAATAGAATCCATGGAGACAAAAGAAAGAAGGACGATAGATCGGCAAATCCGTAATCCAAAACATTGAATTCACCTTTGAACACCCATAAAAACAAACCGTTTAACAATAGGAATAAGGCAATGACCAGATAACCTATTGGTGATGAAAAAAATGAGTTTATTTCTTTTCTAAGGATTGCAAACATTAAATAGTGTTATGGTTTAAGTTAAAATTAAATGTGATGTCCAGATAATTATCAGGAGCGCCTGACATGACAAAATTAAACAATTAATAATGCAAAAATCATCCATGGTCAATCGAGTGAAACGAGTTTATCAACACTCCATGCCTCTGGTTTTTCGTTGAACAATACTTTGGTCTTTAGCCAGACCGATTTAAAAAGATCCGATTGTCTGTAATTTTCCAGATCAGAAGGGTCATTCCAATAGCTATAGGTAAAAAAAACAGTAGGGTTATCCTTATCTCTTAATAATTCAAGCAAAAGGCAACCATCTACGGCTCTAATCTTATCTTTATTTTCATGGAAATTATTAAGAAATGCATTGACATTATTTTCGGTAAAACTCATTTTCACTATTCTGATAAACATCTTTTATTCTTTAGTAAAATTAACAGTTATTGTATCCCTGAATCCCAATCCCAATAAGGTAGAAGCGCTACCAACGCTTCCGCTATTTCCTTTGTAAAGCGCAATTTCAAGGAAATCAGAAGAATTGAATACCACCATTTTTTTACCTTCATCCTGTCGTTGACTCCTTTCTAGATCAAAGTTTACAATTTCACTGTACTTATTAAAAATGGTACTGAATTTATAATTCCGTGCAGATATTTCGTATCCTCTGCCTTTTCGCAGGCTTTCAAAGAATTTTCTTTTAATATTGGTGACTACATTCCCATAATTATCGATATAAATGACATTTCCAATGATCTGATTCTTATCTGCATTTACAAAAGGAACAATATTTTTTATAGGATTGATGTCTTCAATCACTTTACCAATCACTTCTAAAGTTCCGCCTCTGGCAATATGACAAGCGACTTTTACAAAAACATCTAAAACGGGAAAACTCGTTTCAATCTTGTCGTGAATATTGATCTCAACAATTTTCTCAGGAACAATTTCTGAGCATATCATACTCATGACTCCGTTATTCGCACAAATAAAATAATGATCATCCAGTTTTAAGGCTATATGCTTATTCTCCTTATTGATCTCGGCATCAATCCCAATAAGATGAATGGTCCCTTTTGGGAAACTCGAATATGAATTTAAAATGATATATGCTGCTTCAGGAACATTAAACGGTGTTACAGAATGGGAAATATCAACAATTTTTACATCGGGAAGTTCACTGTAAATAGCACCTTTGGTAGCACCTGCAAAGTGATCTTTCTCCCCAAAATCAGTTGTTAAAGTTATGATTGCCATTGGCAAATTGTTGATATTTTTTTAATGTAATACAACGCAAAATTACGTAGATTTGTTGTAGTACAAACTTAATAAACTCTTTTAGAATAATTTAATTAAATGTTTAGCTTTTGAACGAAATAATTATTGAATTAGAAGAAATTTCTCCAAAGGATTTCTTCGGTACCCACAACTCCAATATAGAACTTTTAAAAAAGTACTTTCCTAAACTTAAAATAGTAGCACGCGGTAATAAGATTAAGGCTTATGGCGACGAAGATATGCTTGAGGAATTCGATCGCAGATTATCGATGATGCTGGAACAATTCGGAAAATATAACAAACTGGATGAAAATACGATCGAACGTGTTTTGACAAGTCAGAGCAAAGATGATTATTCAACGAGCCATAAAAGTGG
>CBDUIO010000143.1:0-6795 GCA_965367355.1 uncultured Flavobacteriaceae bacterium | reverse complement strand
GCAAATTCATAATCGCCTTCTCCTGATACCAATACAGAAATTGTATTGTTTTGAGTTGCATCAACCACTTCTATATCGTTAATAGTCGCAATATTAGAAGGCGTTACAGAGATGGTTCTTGATTTAGTGCAGCCATTAACGTTTTGTACAATTACCGAATAATTTCCAGCCTCATTAATTTCAATTTCAGATGTTGTCTCACCAGTGTTCCAATTGTAAAAGAAATTATTAGGTGAATCGTTAATTACACCACCGGTTAATGTTATAGTATTTGGGTAAGAATTAAGGCAGTAAATAGTGTCGTATTCAGTTTCAATATTAGGTAATTCAAAAACAGTTAATTGCAATTGATTAATTCCGTAACAAGCATTTTCATTTTCTACTCGAACATAAATGGTTTGAGAATAGGGAGTGGTATTAGTAAAATTGGTGCTTAATGGATTGATTTCCAAAAGAGCATTTTCATAAGACTCAAAAAATTCAATCTCTAAATTATTTGGCAGTCCATTTAAAATATCGGGTTCTGCATCCATCAGATTAAAGCTGGTAAAACCATCTTCCTCTCCATCATTGTCACATTTTTCTAATATGGCATCGTTGGCATTGGTGGCACTTACCTCTAATAATATTTCTGATATATTAAAACATCCAGTTGTATCATCAACAACTTGAACATAAATAATCTGTGGATTTGAAATGTTGTTGTACGAATTACCATCAATTTCATTGGTGCTATTCTGGGCATTCGTTAATGTAGTATAGAATTTTGTTGACAAATTACCAGTGTTATTTGTGATATCAGGAATAGCTTCAGTTAAATTAAAAATTGTAAAGCCATCAGGAAGTCCATCTTCATCGCATTGAAATAGGCCTGCATCATTAGCTTCCGGTCTTGGGTTTACAAGGATCGTGAAACTTGTTGTATCAAAACACAAAGGATTCAAATCATTTTGTATTCTTACATAGATGACTTCTGAGAAAGGATTTGTGTTATAATAATTTGATGGTAAAGGATTTAAGCCATTTTCTGCATTAGCTAAACTGGAGTGGTAAGTAATTGAAAAATCTGGATCATTTTGTCCATTTAACACAATAGAATTGAACTGAATAAGATCTATATTGGTTTGCCCGTTAGCATCATTACCATCTGTGAGATCATCGCAAATTTCTAAGTTTTGAATTTCATTGGCAATTGGCGAAGCAAACACCTCAATATTAAATGAGGTAAATGAATTAGCATCTGAACATCTTTCTAATCCTGAATTTTTGACCCTGACAAATATTTGTTGAGGATTAGACGTATTTTCATAGGCACCTGTTATTTCATTCTGATCGTTTTCAGCGTCTGTCAAACTTTCATAATAATGCACAGTATACTGTGAAGAATTTTGAGTTCCTAAGACATCTATATTTTGCAGATTAAAATTAAAACTCCATATCCCATCATTATCATCATCACAAATCAATAAGTCATTGGGTTGGTTTGCAACAGGAATATCGTAAACATTCACAAAAGCTTGTCCTTCAATTGGACAATCCCCATTATTTTCGTCTATTAATACCTGATAATGTCCACTCTGTGAAACGAGCAAATCAAAATCAGTTTCAGGTAGAACCGTACCATTTTGAGTCCAGGTGTAAGTTGCTCCCGGAAGATCTTCTGAAACCAATGTATAGTCCTCTCCTGAACAAAGGTCAAGATTGGTTGTGCTAATTCCATTTTGAATGATATCTATTTGCGTATTAAAGAGGGATTGAATAAATGGAGGTAATCCTTGAGATGAATTGTTAGGAGTCAATGAGACAGCATTATGTTGATAATTGGATGCAGGACCTATTGCATTTGGGTTATTTATCACTCCTAAAAATGGTAATCCTATTTGATAGGTGGAGCTCAGTGCTCTGTATATCTTACCGTCAGGTCCAAGTTGTAAGCCACCGCGATACAGATTTCGGTTATCAAGTGTAATTTCTGAAGCCTGTACATTGGCTTGGGTCACATCAAACTGAGTTAAAGTTGAAAAGTGATTCGCAGGATTATTATTTTGTGCCGGATTGGATTGATTGAAGTAATCGTTTGAAGAATGAACATAAAGCAACCTGCTATCAGGAGAAAACTCAATGCCATAGGGCTTATCATTTTGAGTGCTTATACTAAGTGGGATCTGATTACTAACGATACCTGTAGTTACATCAAAATCATATAAAAATAATCCATTGCTGGTGTTAGCATTTGCAAGTTTTAATCCGTCTGGTGATAGTTTTAAATAACCACGTTGATCAGTTATGTTAATTCCGAATGTTGAAACAACAGGTGTGTTGCTAACCCCTGCATTATTGACCTCAAAGGCATGAAATGAATTATAGTTATTTAAATTACCATTTTGTGAAGCAAACGTTATTACCCATATAGATTTGGTTACGCAGTCTTTTAAAACGGCGCTTATTTTTTCTGAACAAATAGGTAACAGGTTTATATTTTTGTTTGTAACTGCACCTAATCCACCGTTGAGAGAAATATCAATAATTGAATAATTTAGCCCAAAATTACTTCCATCCAATGCGTTATCTACCGTAAATATATAGTAAATGTTCTGGTCATCGGGTTTAGGAACAATGATTGCAGATTGGGTACTTGATGCATCTCCAAAAAGATTATTGCCATTTTGCATGACCAAGTGATTCCTGTTCCAGACAGTTGTTCCATCAGAATAAAAAAGCAGGTTACCAAATCTGTCAGAAATTGTTGAACACCCTTCATTTGTGCTTAACTGACCATCGTCAACAACATTTGTTGTGCCGTTTGCCAGGTTGAATTGCATGCCTGCTCCATATCCAAAATACCAGTTCGCAGCTTCTTGTTGCGCAATTAGATGGAGGGAAAAAAGAAAAAACAAAATGAAGAAATTCTTTTTCATACTCAATAGCAAAAGCTACCAAATATATTATAAATCTCTTTGTTTTAATAATCTATAGGACAAAAAGATCAAAAGTACCGTCCAACAAATTACAACTACTATTTCCTGGGAATGGACAGCATAGTCATATGCTAAATCTGATTTATCGGGGAATTTTGTCATAGCAACTCTTTGAAAAGGCTGATCAATCAATTTATACATGGATTTAAGGGGAAAAAAATTCTGAATTTTTTCAGCAATATCCGAGTTGAAATTCCATGTAATTAATCCAAAAGTAATCCATTCGATAATGTAAAGTATAAAAAGAAAACCTAATGCAAATGCCGACCGTTTCAATAACATTGCAAAAAACAAACAAAGACTAAAAAACCCTACAAGTTTAACAAAATATGCGATCAAAAATTCGGTACCTCGAAATATCAATCTAAACTCATCTATACTTGAATAATAAAGGCCAATACAAAGTGAAATTATAAAAATTAAAATAGTAGAAACTACTGAAAAAAATACAATTGTATAGAATTTAGAAAGAATGAATTCCTTTTTACTGAGGCCATCAATGAGATTCTGTTTTAATGTTTTGTTACTATATTCATTACCAATCATACTTACTACTACTATGGCAAAAAAGAATTTGAATTGGGATGCAAAAAAAGTAGTAACATGCCATATAATGGGAAAATCAAAAATGCCTAATTCACCCAATTCTAACGTAAAGAATCCAAAAAAATTGATTTTAATTGCAGATAAGAGGATAACAAAAAAGGGTAATACAAATGAAATAAATATTAAAACCTTACTTGCAGTATTTGACAGCAGTTTTTGTAATTCCAGATTTAATAATCGCAACATAGGTTGATTGATTTGTATTAATTTAATCTAATTAATTATTATTGGTCAAATGCAAGAACTGTTCTTCTAAACTTTCTTTTCTCTTAACTAAATGAGACAATATAATTCCATTTTTAAAAAGCAATTTATTGAATTCTTTTGCTCCCATAGGTTCGTTCAAAAATGCTGTTATTAAGCCATCTTTCTCCTTTATATTTCCAATAGAATCGATTGAATTAAGGAACAGTTTTAATTTTTCGTGATCATCACTTTTCAATTCAAAAAAGCCATGGCTGGATATCATTTCGTCCACTCTTCCCGAATATAGTTTTTCGCCTTTTCTAAGTACAACAACATGGGAGCAGACTTTCTCAACTTCATCCAATAGATGCGAGGCTAAAAGGATTGTTGTGCCATTTTTGGCAATATCTTTAATTAACTCTCTAATCTGATGAATTCCTTGTGGATCTAACCCGTTTGTAGGCTCATCCAGAATTAGAATTTCCGGATCGTTTAAAAGGGCAGAAGCAATGGCCAATCGCTGTTTCATTCCAAGAGAATAGGTTCTGAACTTACTATTTTTTCTATCCAGTAACCCAACCAATTCTAACTTTTCATCAATTTTACTAAACTCAACACCTTTTATCTTGCAAACCAGTTTTAAATTCTGATATGCAGACATGTAAGGATAAAAATTTGGACGTTCTATAATTGCTCCAACTTTTTTTAAGGCATCATGGGTACTTACATTTCCGTCGAACCAATGAAATTCACCTTTAGTTTTGTTTACAACATTGAGCACAACGCCCAAAGTAGTAGATTTGCCGCTCCCGTTGGGGCCAAGAATACCGTAAACATTTCCTTTGTTAATGGTAAATGACAGATCTTTAACCGCAGTTAAATATCCAAATTTTTTAGTAAGATTGTTGATAGTGAGAATAGACTCCAAATTGCTTTTTTTTGATTGGTAATAAATATACGACGAAGCTATAATAATTTTGTTACAACATTTTAAATAAAAGCCTTAAATTTGAAGCTATGCAAGATGTAAAAATATCTAAAAGAAAACCGTCATTTCCGGTATCTGATAAATTGCATTCTTACCTTTCTAATTATAAAAGAAATGTAAGGATTCCAATTTTCTATGAAGATTTATTGCGTTTTCAGGGATCGGTAGTAGTTTATGATAAAAACGAAGTTGATACACTTTGGATCAGGGTTTTTTACAATGAATTTGAACGTGAGGATATTGATCTAAGTTTGAAAAAGATATACACCATTTTACATTCTGATGGAAATGAGAAAACAATTCCATTTTTAAATGTTGATGCTATTGACTATTGCACTTTTGGGAACTCTAAACCATTTAGAGTAAAGGTGAGAAATATACTTAACGATAACTACATTTATTTTTATGTAAAAAGAGCCGATGCATCAAGAGTCTATGGTTTAGAACTCGAGCATATGCTTTCTCCTTATAACTTAAACTTTCTGGTGCATAAAGACACCCTAATAGAGGAACATATTTCAGGTATTCCTGGAGATGAGTTTATAAAGGATATGCTTCCTAAATGCAGTAAATCTGAAAAAGCTCAGATAGCCAAGGAATTCATTAAGTTCAATGAACGATGTATGATTAGGTTACTTGGTGATATGCGTTCCTACAATTACGTTATTATTCCAACTCATGATTTTGATCAGGTAGTTTATAAAATAAGAGCTATTGATTTTGACCAGCAATGTTATGAAGGTAAATTGAATATATACAGGCCTCAGTTTTTCAAAGAAAATTTGGAAATGGTGAATTTGGTTTCACAAACTATTCAAAAGGAGTCATTAGATCAATATGTACTCGAGGAACGTTCGGCTATAGCAAAACGATTATTAAGTTTTGACGATAGAATGAATGGATTACTGGATTCCATGATAAACGATGAGATATCCAATAAAGCTAACATCAATTTATTGAAGGCTGAACTTCAGAATTATACGCATGATGTAAACTTTAAGCGAAGTAAGAATATGGGAGAAATACTAAGGAGCGCCTTGGATTTTGTGCGAAGGAATTACGAAACCATTAGCACAAATTATTTGTAAAATAAACTTCAATTTCAAGGACTTTTGGATCCTTAATTCCAGTTTTGATCAAAATTTAGATCGTTTAAATCATCGACATCATAATCGTTGTTAAATTCATCAAAATCGTCAAATTCATCGGCCTCAAAATGTTTAATTGGTGCTTCTTCAGGTATTTGACCATGCACGTACATTAAATTTGGGTAATCATGTCCCTCAGTTTCATCAACAATCTCTGCTAATTCAACAAAAAAGGTCCACATATTAAAAAAGTCATAGACATAGATCAATTTTGTCTGAGCTTCATGAATTTCAGAATTAATTAAAGTTTCACTCATCAATCGAATTGGAGTCGAACCTTCACTTAAATCGAACAATGAGATTTCTTCACCTTGATTCCATTCATCATCACTCAAATAAAAAGAGGCCATTTCACTGCCATCAAAACCAAAGGATTGAGCTATGATATTATGCAAATCTTCAAGTGTATCTGTTTCGCGTATTTCAAGATCTCTGAAGATATCTTCTTCAGTATCGTTATCCAGAATTACCCTAAATCTATAAATCATCGTCCAAAATTTTAAATAAATATAATTTTTTATTTACTAAATCTGTGTAGTGAGAATGTAAAAGCACTTAACAGGAAAAATGCGCCTACTTGATGTGCAACTCCTAACCACACAGGAACTTGATAGATAATGGTGAGAACTCCCAATACGAATTGAACAATAACCATTAGCATCAAACTGTTGATTCCAATTAATTGATATTTAGTTAACTGGCTCAATATTTTAGCTTTATAATAAATTAAAAATACTATTATACATACTATATAAGCCAGTATTCTATGTACAAACTGAACGCCGCTTTTCCCTTCAATAAAGTTTTTATATACCGGATTCTGCTCTATGAAAACGGTTTCATGTATCCATTTACCTTCGCTCATTAATGGCCAGAAATTATGAATGAA
>CBDUIO010000142.1:0-6816 GCA_965367355.1 uncultured Flavobacteriaceae bacterium | reverse complement strand
TCAATTCAATTTTAGTGGACGAATGGGAAATAATGTCCCAGTCATCACTTAATTCCTCAAAATTTGCCGGAGACATAAATGAGATATTAAAATCAATATCGTCATCATCGCTACTATCGTCACTACTATTGCTGTCATCTGTAACAGACCAGGTTCCTGTATAGGTATTTGTGCCGTTGGAAGCCGTCAGGACTCCGTTTTCTCCAAATGTAAACTCATAGCCGCTATAATTACTTGTTTCGTCGCTATCAGTATCAAAGAAATATGTTATGACCCAATTCCCTGATCCTGCAGTATTTATTACATTCTGTATTTCTGCAGAATTATCTGCTGGATTATTATCATCGTCACTTGAACATTGCATTGACATTAATGATATGGTCAACATTATTAATACGTATGATTTAAATGATCTTTTCATAATTTAAAATTTTAATGGATTTATTAATTATTATATACATGTACGTTCAATAACTATAAAGGAGTTATCCTTTTCTAACTTCAATCTATCTTCATTACATTCTACAACTAACCAGTTTCCGGTTATCGCCTGAATATTTCCGGCATTAACTTCGCTAAAATCAACCCAAACACCATCACCTGTTACACTAGTTGCCCACATGGCTGTGATTGTTTGACCATCTCCTGTTATTAAAACAGTCCCATTGTTATTAAAATTGAAATCGAAAATGATCAAATCATCACTACCATTATAGTTCACTACATTCCAGGTACATTCTAAAAGGAATGAGTTTATATTATCTTCAGAACATTCTGTACTTGTTGAACAATCTCTTTCCAGAACCATTTCAACGTCATTTGTTGTTAAAACAAACTGACCTTCTGTACATTCTGCTACAAACCATTGCCCGTTTAAATCCTGAACCGAACCTTCTAACTGTGTTATGGTCACAAATACGCCATTGGCAGGATTTCCGGCTGTAGACCAAACACCTTCATATTGAACTCCGTTTCCTTCAACTACAAGGCCCATATTTTCATTGAAATAAATATCATAATCTACTAATTGGTTGTCTCCATTGTAAGAAACAGCTTCCCAATGACATTCCATTAAATAAGCATCTACCTGCTCTTCTGTACACCCGGACGTGTTACAGTCTTCAACATATAAATAGACTTCAAAGATTTCATAAACATTTGTTCCAGCTAATTGAACCCTTGCATAAATTGTTTGCGGATTCGCTATATTAGTATACTCTGTAGGTAACTGATTTGTTTGTGTCTCAGCATCTGAAATTAATTTGTAGAATGAAACCTCTACATTATCTTCAACACAATTAGGATATACATAATTAAGATCGAAAGTTGCAAATCCATCTATAGTATCATCATCACATATTACCATTTCCGCATCAAAATAACATTCAAAATGGTCGGCACAATCTTGTTCCAGGACTAATGAATGATCTCCATTGATCATTTCCAGTCTATCGTCACTACATTCAACTATTTTCCATTGTAAAGAAATAACGTCATAAGCTTCAGGTATATTCAATACTAAGAATGTGCTATCACTTGCAACTACTATTTCATAAGTTCCAACCAGAAAGTTACCATTAGGATCAGTTACTTTTACAGTTCCATCTGATAGGAACATATAAGGACCGTTTAAGTTCGTTCCTAAAAGATCTGTACCTGAATACCAAACACATTCCTGTAAATTCTGGCTTATTTCCTGAGCACTACAATCTAAATCATCTTCACATTCCTGTTCAATTACTATATAGGTATCTCCTAATTCTAATTTAAATCTGTCGTCATCACAATCTTTAACATGCCAATTTCCATTTAAGTCTTCCCATGACGTTTCAAATTCAATATACAGCTCATTATTATCTTGAGCAACGGTCCATGTACCATCATGCATAATGTTTCCGTTAAGAGAGACGGTAAATCCATAATTAGGATTAAAGTCTAAATCATAATGTACAAGGTTATCATCACCATTGTAGGATACTATGTTCCAAGTACACTCTTTAAGATACATTTCAACTTGTTCCTCAGAACAATCACTGTCGTCATCATTCCAGTCATTATCATCATCTTCGTCGCAAGAATCTTCTGCCGCTTCAATAGCTGCCTGTAGTTCTGTATTACTGTTAACTTCTAAAGTAGATCCATCTGCTAATATCATATTAACCGGAAAGTTAATACTGGCAAATACACCACCTTCCAATTCTTCAATGAATTCATATAATTCTTCATCATCGTCTATCTGAATAGTTTCAATAAAATCAAAATTTGAATTGAATATTGAGACACTAATTGGATAATGAAAATCGATACATTCTATATCGTCATCTTCTTCATTTTCTCCAAGGCAATCCTCAACAAATGAATGTAATTCGTCATAATTATTTATTACGATATTGTCGTAATTGCTCAAAATTATTGTAATAGGAAAGACAATTTCTAAATTGTCATCATCATCATTGAATTCATCAAATATATCTTCTATGACATCATAATCTTCAATATCTTCAATTGTTATGGTAATACCATTTACAATAACAGTTACCGGTAGATTAACCGAAATACAATTTGCTGAATCGATAATGTTGTCATAAGAACCATCAAAAGTTGTCGTTCTGAGCATTGATTGTGCTAAAACGGATTCTGCTGTAAATGTTTCTTCTGAATTTGTTTCAGTAATATCTGTTATTTCATTCTGACACGAAGTAAATAGAATTAAAGTAAAAAGAGGCAAAAAAAGGAAATTCCTCAGGGCGTTGAATACATTTGTTTTCATGATTAAGTTCATTTTTAATTAATTTATATGGGTGTTTGTTCTTTTTAATCTTAACAATTATATTATTTATAAAGGACAGATTGAATTCACTGTTTAAAATTTTTGATAGTTTTATCGTCATAATTGCTCATATCTTAGCTATGCTTTATAGTACTAAAACAATTTACTTTCAAAAATTCCTACCTTAAGACTAAGATTTTTTTAAATTTAGGCGAAATAAAGTCCATTTAATGAGTAAACAACTGCATGACAACATTTGTAATGAAGCACTTTTTAGTAAGCTGTTTACCAAATACGCCAAAGATTTACATAACTTTCTATATTACAAATTTGGAGACCATTTTAATCCAAAGGATAAGGTTCAGGAGGCATTTATAAAATTGTGGGAGAATTGTGTCAAAGTATCTCCCGATAAGGCTAAAAGTTATTTATATACAGTTGCCAATAACTTAATGCTGAATGAAGCAGCTCACCAGAAAGTTGTATTAAAATTTCAGCAACACAAACCAAAAGAGCATACAAACGAAAGTCCCGAGTTTATAATGCAGGAAAATGAGTATATGCAAAAATTGCAAAATGCCATTGCAAATTTAACTGAAGCCGAAAGGGTTGCTTTTTTATTAAACAGAGTTGAAGGAAAAAGGCATAAAGAAATTGCAGAACTATTGGATATTGGAACGAAAGCGGTTGAAAAACGTATTTATAGTGCCCTTAAAAAACTAAGAAAAGAAATTGATGGGTTGTAAGCTGGAAGTCAGCAGTTGGAAGCTTGAAATTTGAAATTTGGAATTTATTTTTTAATTCTTGGTAGGAGTTTTTAATTTTTAACTGTTATATAGTTGTAAGACGAATTATGAAAAAAGAAGATTTAATAAAAAAATGGTTAGATAACGATCTTAACGCCCATGAACTTGAAGCATTTAAGAAGCTTGAAGATTATAGCAGTCTAGAGAAATTGTCTAATAGTGTTAAGCACTTTAAGGCTGATGATTACGACAGCACTAAAGAGCTTGATGCCGTTTTACAAAAAATTAAAACTAAAAAATTAATAAAAACTAATTGGGTAAAACCGTTCTTACGTATTGCAGCCATTTTAGTGATATCGGTTGGAGCGTACTATCTTTCTACGAGTAGAGACACCTCAGTCAATACGGTTATAGCGGAAAAAACAGCAGTCGAATTACCAGATCTATCTGAAGTACAACTAAATGCGAAGTCTGAAGTAACATTCAACAAAAAAAACTGGAACAAAAAACGAGAAGTTATACTAAATGGAGAAGCCTTTTTTAAAGTGGCCAAAGGATCTAAATTTAGTGTGATTACAACCGAAGGTGTAGTCACTGTTTTGGGAACTCAATTCAATGTGAAACAGCGCGATAATTATTTTGAAGTGGTTTGTTTCGAAGGGTCAGTAGGAGTTGATTATAAAGAAACATCGGTTAAATTGAAGCCAGGATACAGTTTTTTAATTATTGATGGAATTCAATATGCAAAAGATATTGATACTCGAACCGAACCATCCTGGATCCATAATGAAAGTTATTTTAATAGTTTGCCATATAAAGAAGTTCTTAATGAGCTTGAAAGACAATACGGAATATCCATTGAAACTAATAATATAGATTTAACGCAATTATTTACCGGAACGTTTAAACATGACGATTTGGAGCTTGCGTTAAAATCTGTAACTTTACCTCTAAATCTGAAGTACCAACTAATAAATGATACTACTATAGTTTTGGAGCGTGACTAAGCACTTATTCAAAATTTTAATTTCTTCTTTTATATTATTTACAACCACAGTCCTAAAAGCTCAAAATGTAAATAACAAATTACCATTAGAAACTGTGATCGATTCTCTGGAATCTCGATTTAACATCGTCTTTTCTTATGCCGATTCTTCTATTAAAAATAAAAAGATAAGACTTCCTGATGCCAGTTTATCACTCAATGAAGTCCTAGATTATTTAAATGAGAATACAAATCTTAAATTCAGTTTTCTTGGAAAAGACCAGGTGATAGTTCAAAAAGAAAAAAGTAGAACCAGACCCATAAAACTGGAATATCTTGAAGAAGTTCTGGTTACAAATTATTTAACCAAAGGGATCACTCTTGATAATAGCGGGACTGTAAAAATAAATCCGGAAGACTTTGGGATTCTTCCGGGGTTAATAGAGCCGGATATTCTACATACCATTCAAGCACTTCCCGGAGTAACAAGTATAGACGAAACTGTTTCCAATCTTAATGTAAGAGGTGGAACCCACGACCAGAACCTGATACTCTGGGATGGTATAAAAATGTACCAGTCCGGTCATTTCTTCGGATTGATCTCTGCGTTTAATCCATATTTGACCAAAAAGGTAGAAGTCACTAAAAACGGAACCAGTGCAAAATATGGTGATGGTGTTTCCAGTATAATCAATATGCAATTGGACAACACATTAAACGATGAATTTAAGGCTGGAGCAGGTTTAAATTTAATTCATGTTGATGGTTTTGCAAAAGTTCCTGTATCGAACAAATTGGAGTTGCAGGTCTCAGCAAGGCGATCTGTGACAGATCTTATAGAAACACCTACTTATAACCAGTATTTTGAACGTATTTTTCAGGATACTGATGTGACCAATAATCAAACTGAAATTAACAATACGGTAACCACAAATGAGGCCTTTTATTTTTACGATGTAGGTGCTAAAGTGCTTTATGACCTTTCAGAAAAGGATAAAATTCGATTTAATTTTTTAAACATATATAATAATCTGGATTATCTGGAAGAAGCTACAATCAATAATATAGATGAAGCTTTAAGTAGCGGAATTACACAACGTAATTTAGCAGCTGGCATCGAGTATCAGCGCGATTGGAATGGCGCATTTACCACTTCGCTTCAAGTATACGCTTCCAATTACAACCTTGAGGCTACAAATTTTGATATTATTAATGACCAGAGGTTAATACAGAAAAATGAAGTTGTAGATACTGGAATCAAACTAAGTTCGAGCTATGATATTCGAGATAATTTTAACTGGAGCAATGGTTATCAGTTCCTTGAAGTGGGTATTTCAAATCTTCAGGATGTTAATAATCCCGTTTTTCGAAGTTATATAAAGGAAGTTATCAGAAGTCATTCTGCATTCAGTGAATTGGGATTTATCTCCAATAATTTTAACACGCATTTAAAAGCAGGGATACGTAGTACGTTTTTTGATAAATTTGGTGACCTGTTATTAGAACCTAGACTTAGTTTTAATCAGAGGTTCCTTAATAACTTCAAGTTTGAGGTTTTAGGTGAATATAAAAGTCAAACAACATCTCAGATCATTGATCTGCAAAATGATTTTTTGGGTATAGAAAAGCGTAGATGGATATTGGCGAACAATGAAGACATCCCAATTATTAAAAGCAAACAGGTTTCTTCTGGGTTACATTTTAAAAAGAATGGTTTGATAATTAGTGCCGAAGGCTATATAAAAAAAGTGGATGGCATTACTGCCAGAAGTCAGGGTTTCCAGAACCAGTTTCAGTTTGTTAAGGCTATTGGTAGCTATGAAATTAAAGGAATCGATTTCTTAATTAATAAGCAACTCAATAATGCAAGTGCATGGTTAAGCTATTCCTACAGTAAAAACGATTATACCTTTGACACCTTGAATAACGGAGAAATTTTCCCAAACAATGCCGATTTGCGGCATGCAGTAACTTTTGCGGGAACTTATGAGTTTAGTGATCTGAAATTTGCTTTAGGAGCTAACTGGAGAACCGGAAAGCCTTTTACATCAGTAAACGAACAGAATGCTATTGAAGATGATGAGATCAATTATAATGAACCAAATGCGGACAATTTAGCTGATTATTTACGGATTGACTTTTCTACTACATACAACTTTGATCTTGGAAAAAACGCAAGAGCTAAAATAGGTTTATCTATATGGAATTTAACTAACAGAAAGAATAACTTGAATTCTTACTATACGTTAAGCGAGAACACAGTGAATCGTATAGAAAACCAATCACTTGGCATTACGCCTAATGTGAGTTTTAGG
>CBDUIO010000141.1:0-6832 GCA_965367355.1 uncultured Flavobacteriaceae bacterium | reverse complement strand
CGAATGTGGTCTCTTTCTTCAACCTCTATAATCTTCTGCCGAACAATTTTGAAGTTATTATGATACTTTTTAAACCTATTCTTGTTTTTTGTTGTGATATCGGCTTCACACAAGGTCATGAGGTCGTCTACATGATCGCCTGCATCAAATACTAATCGTCTAACTGCCGAATCTGTTACAGTATCTTCTGCGAGCGCAATAGGTCTTGAACTCATTAAGACCAATTTTTGAACAAATTTCATCTTTTCATTTAAAGGCATTTTAAGTCTTTTAAACAACTGATAGACCATTTTGGAACCTTCAAATTCATGTCCGTGAAATGTCCAGCCTACTTTATCACTAAATTTTTTAGTCGGAGCTTTCCCAATATCATGTAACAATGCTGCCCAGCGCAACCAGATATTATCAGTACATTTTGAAATATTGTCTACTACTTCAAGCGTATGGTAAAAATTATCCTTATGTCTTTGACCTTCAACTTCATCAATACCTTTAAGAGCCGTTAATTCTGGAAGTATATATTCTAATAAACCTGTTTCTTCAAGTAAAAGAAACCCTTTTGATGGTTTTTCGCTTTCCAGAATTTTGCTAAGCTCTACAACAATACGTTCACTTGTTATTATTTTAATTCGATCTTTATTTTTTGAGATAGCTTTAAGTGATCTTTGTTCGATCTTAAAATTCAATTGAGAAGCGAAACGAATTGCTCTCATCATTCTTAACGGATCATCACTGTAAGTAATATCTGGATCTAAGGGGGTTTTGATTATTTTGTTTTCCAGATCTTCAATGCCACCAAAGGGATCGAGCAGCTCACCAAACGATTGTTCAGATAGATCCAACGCCAGAGCGTTAATCGTAAAATCCCGTCTATTCTGGTCATCTTCCAGAGTGCCACCTTCAACAATGGGATTCCTACTGTCCTCATTATATGATTCTTTGCGAGCTCCAACAAACTCAATTTCAATATCCTTATAGTGGAGCATTGCAGTTCCGTAGGTCTTAAAAATTTGAACTTTCGGATTTCCTTTGAGGTTTTTAGAAACTTGTTTTGCTAAATCGATTCCGCTGCCCACAGCAACGATGTCAATGTCTTTGGATGCTCCCTTGTTTATAATGAAGTCACGTACAAAACCACCAATAACATAACTTTTAATCCCTAATTCCTTAGAAGAATCAGATATAACTTTAAAAATTGAATGCTCAAGTGCTTGCTTATAATTCATTTTCTTAATCCAGTAAAGCGATAGTAAGAAAAACTTATCTAATCACTTTTACAATTCCATCATTACTTAATTTAATAATTGAAGATGGTTTACCAGCTTTTTTTTTGTCGTGCAAATTTACAACATAGTCTACACCTTTTAAAATCTCTTCAGAAATTTCTTTGAAAGATTTAGGCGTAGGTTGATCACTAATATTAGCAGAGGTGGACACGATTGGTTTTTTGAATTTCCTTAAAAGAGAATTACAGAATCCTTCACGAATAACTCTGATTGCTAAAGTGTTATCACTCGCAATTAAATTTTCGGCAACATGAAGCGGTCTATCATAAATAATCGTGGTAGGTTTAATAGCATATTTTATAATGTCATAAGCTACTTCAGGTACGTCTTCAATGTATTGATTCAGCATTTTAAAATTGCTCACAATGCATATCATTGATTTAGATTCTTTTCTTCGCTTAAGATTATAAATTTTTTCAACCGCTTCATAATTGGTAGCATCACAACCAATACCCCAAACAGTGTCTGTAGGGTATAATATAGTTCCTCCCTGCTTTAATACTTTAAGAGTGTTATTAATTTCGTTTTCCATTTAAAAGTTTTAAGATTCTTTAACGGCAACCGTAACGTATTGAGGATACATAATGTCAAGGGCAGTAAACAAAAAGAGAATGTTATATAAATATACTTTTAAGGATTTACTTCTGTTGATCCCATGATGTTTTTCTACCCTAAAACCGGCTTCTTCATACATTCTTTTGATGCTCTTACCGGTAAAAAAACGTAAATGTGTTATGTCCATAACACCATAATCTTCATATTTCCAATCTTTTTGAAATAATACTTTCATGAAGGTATTATGATATCTTACATTAGGAATGGAACTTATAATTCTTCCTTGTTTTTTGAGCTTAAGTTTTATCCGCTCAAGCACAGTATAAGGATCTACAAGATGTTCCAAGACATCATTAAAATAAATCACATCAAAGTAATCATCGGGTAGATTATCAATGTTATCTTCGCAAGTTCCTGAAAATGTTTTATCCAGAATTTTTTTGGCTTTATCGGCTTCATCGACCATAAGTTCAATGCCCCAGACTTCGGCATTATTTTTTTCCTTCACTGCTTTCGCAAACACACCATCTCCACAGCCAACATCCAAAACACGTTTTGCATTAGTAGGTAAAAAATGCAACATTTCTTCTCTTGTGTTAGAAAAATAATCGTGAGGCTTGTTATTATAGTCCATAAATTTAGTTATCAAAATAGACGCTAAATTTACTTATTATTATTTAATTTGTAGAGATTGATTTTTAAAAGTAAATAGTTTAAAAAATGGATGTTAGTGTTATTACGATTAACTATAATAATTCTGATTTAACAGTTGATTTTGTTAAATCGGTTTTAAGTAAAACATCTAAGAAATTGACTATTGAAATTATTGTGGTCGATAATTGCTCTGATGCTGAAGATTATAAAAATTTACTGAGTAAAATAAACAATACCCAACATGTAAATATTATCAGAAACAATGTGAATTCAGGTTTCGGTGCAGGTAATATGTTGGGGACACTATATGCAAAAGGAAAGTACTTTGCATTTGTAAATAATGACATTATTTTTAAAGAAGACTGTTTCTCTTCATTGGTTAATTTTATGAATAATCATGAAGATGTTGGAGTTTGCACTCCTCAACAACTTAATGCAAAAAATGAACCGGTTTCATGCTTCGATTATTTTCATGGTATTAGAAAACTTCTGCTTGGGAGAAAATTCATCGAATTTTTTATGGCTAAGGATGTGCCCAGAAGAGCAAATAAATTGTATACTGAAATTTGTAATGTTGATTTCATCCAGGGCTGTTTTATGTTCTTTAATGCAGTACGTTTTGCTGAGGTTGGAGGTTTTGATACTAACATATTTCTTTATTACGAAGAAATGGATATATGCTTCCGATTAAAACAACAGGGACTAAAAAGCTGTTTAATTCCTGAAACAAAATTTTTGCATTATCATGGTGTTAGTACAGGCAAGAATTTTGATATTAAAAAAGAACTTCAATTATCGTATTTTTATATTATTAAAAAGAATTATTCCTATTTTAAGTATTTGATCATTAAATATATAGGAGTGATTAAATATTTATTTAAAGGCTTTGGCAATTTTAAGTATTGGAATTTAGCTTTGATAATATTTCAAGGGAAATATTTAGAGAATTCTCTAAAACAATCCCAGATAATGAAACTGTAATAAGGATACTTTAACTGGATTTTAATATTGATCTATACCTTTTTTAACAAAGGTAATCCTGTTTTTTGTTGTATCATCTTCTATTTTTTGGTTTAAAGAGATGTGATCCTTGGATTGTTCTCTGTGATAAATATGATAGACGATTCCCTTATATCTTAGTCTTTTAGCTTTAACGCCAATATTATGAAGTCTTTGAGCCATTTCAGAATCGTCAATTCCCCATCCAACCAATTCTTCATTAAACCCATTAATTTTTAAAAAATCATCCTTCCAAAAAGAGATGTTACATCCTCGCAATTTTTTGGAACGCTTTTCTTTTACCCTATATAGGTCGCCTAAAAAAGGAATTCTTAAAGTTCTTGTCCTTTTTTTAATGCCTTTTGAGAAAAAATTGAATTCAATTTGTTTTTTGTCAAAAAGTGTTTTTAAATGATCCTTTGTAATATTAACTCTAGAGCCATATAAGTAAGTGTTTGATTTAGCAGAACTCAAATGGTCCTTAACAAAATCTTTATGCATGATTATATCTCCGTCTATTTCGATAATATAGTCATAATTTGAGGCTGCAATAGCCTTATTCATGATCTTGGGCTTCTGGTTCTTATTATCTTCATGCCAGACATGTATAATAGGTATGGGACTTAACGTTTTTATACGATCAATCAGTTCCTTTGTATCTTCTTTTGAACCATCATCAGCTACAATAATTTCATCTGGCAGATGACTTTGGTTTAAGGCACTCAGTAAAAGTAATTCCAGAGCCTCAGGCCAATTATAAGTTGGTGTTACAAGACTGCATGAAGGAAATTTTCCGGACATAAAAATTTTATTGATGTCAAAATTAAGTATTTAAACTTATTTTTGCTCGAGTTTAAGATAGTATTTAAAATGAATAAGGTTATAAATATAGCGTTTGAATCAAAATCTAAACAAATTGATGAGATCGTAAAGAATTTTGATTCCCAGGGAGAAGATTTTGGGAATCAGGATAGAAATACTTTAAAACTCTTTAAACTGGATGATTTAACTGTGAATGTAAAATCCTTCAGAATACCCAATATTGTAAATCAAATTGCATATAAATACTTTAGAAAAAGTAAAGCCCAACGATCCTATGAATATGCTAATAGATTATTAGAACTTAAAATTGGAACTCCAAGGCCTATTGCGTTCTATGAATTTAAAACAGCTTTTTTATTCAAAGAAAGTTTCTATTTAAGTGAACATTTAGATTACGATCTTACATACAGGGAATTGACGACAGATTTTGAATATCATGATTACGAGACTATCCTGAGAGCATTTACTCGCTTTACTTATGATCTTCATCAAAAAGGAATTAATTTTTTAGATCATTCTCCGGGAAATACCTTGATTATAAAAGAAGATGATGAATATAAATTCTTTCTAGTCGATTTGAATAGAATGAAATTTGAACCAATGGACTTCGACACCCGAATGAAAAACATGTCTAAGCTCACCATTCATAAGCATATGGTTGAGACTATGAGTGATGAGTATTCCAAGTGCTCCGGAGAAGATTATAAAACTATTTTTAACGCCATCTGGAGCGAAACCCAGTTGTTTCAATACAAGTTTTACAGGAAAAAAAGGTTAAAGAACAAACTCAGGTTTTGGAAGAATAAGGACTAATGGGCTTTATTTTTTTTCTGAAGTTCATAGAGTTTAATATACTTTAAAAAAGTAACATTATATGTTTGAACACAGATGATAAATCCATTCAATCCGTCTAAAAACCCTAACCTCAAAAAATAAGCCTTGAAAAATGCCCAGATTGGTCTGTAAATAATTTTCCGGATATTAGATTTTTCACCTTTTTCAAAATATGCCATAGCAGCAATGGTAGAAAAGCGGTCTACCTTTTCATTATGTTCTTTATAGTCTTTGTATATCCAATGTAACAGGTCGCCATTGAGTTTGCCAAGACTCTTAGGATTATTTAATACAAAGGTGTCATGCGGATTAATTCCCTGCCACGATCCTGAATCTCGTTTAAAGAGTCTTAATTTTCTATCTGGATACCAATCTGAATGTTTTATCCATTGCCCACAATAATTATTAAGTCGGTTGCAATAATAGCCATCAAACTCCCAGTTATTCTTGACTGCAATAATAGATGTCTTTAATTGATCTGACAGAGCTTCATCACCATCTAATGACAACACATAGTCATAGGACACTTGATTAAGGGCAAAATTCTTTTGCTCTATATAACCTAAGAACTTCTGCTGAATAAATTTAACTTTGAAAGCTTTACAAATGTCCGGAGTTCTATCTGTAGAATAAGAATCCACAACCACTATTTCATCAGCCACATCGATTAAAGAGGTCAAACATTTCTCCAAATGTTCTTCTTCATTAAACGTTATTATAATGGCTGATAATTTAATCATCTAATTGATTCAAAAATAGGGTTAATTTTTTTTCAAAAAGTTGTGGTGGAAATTTGTCATAGAGTTCCCCTGCCTTTGGTTTCATTTCTTTTTCAGAACGGTCTTTATATAGTTCAGGCTTAAAATCCTTAAGGTGAACGGACATATTTTTATCATCGGTTTCAAAAACACTCCAGGTCGCCTTATCTATCCAAGGTGAAAAGATAGCGAATGTTGGTATATTCAATGCTTTTGCCATATTGATAGCACCTCCTTCATTGCCTATTAATGCTTTGCAATGTGATGTAATTGCTAAAAACTCTCTCAGGTTTTTTCCAAAGACTTCAAAATGAATCATTTGCTGAGTAGGTTTTTCGCATATTTCCAGAATAGTTTGCGCATCTTGTCTTTGGTCTGGAATATAATTAAACAGAATTTGAGCTTTCTTTATTTTAACTATTAAATCAATCACCTGCGACATGTAATTCAACGGATATGTTTTATTTTCCCCGCTTCCTAAAACGCCTATCATATATAATGGTAGGTTAAAATCTACGCCTTTACTTTTTAAAAACTTTTTACTTGTTGTTATTTCATTTTTAGTTAGATAGATCTTAGGCTGACTAGGTTTTACTTCAATATTCAAAGGTTTTAATAACTGAAGTCTGTTTAAAATTGCCAATCCGGCTTTGGAGTCCGTTACAGTCTTTCTTCTAATATTATGATCGTAGATCCATGCACTGTAAGGTTTGTAATAGGTTATCTTTGTTTTAGCCCCAGAAAAAATTGTAATAATGTTGCTTGATAGTTTTGAGTAGGCGTCGATCAGGATATCATATTTTGAGCTTCTAATTTGAGTAGCTAGTTTTAGAAGACCTCTTGTGCTGGTTTTGGCTTCTTTTGAGAAAAATATAAAATTATCAATAAATGGATTCCCTTCAACAACAGGGTGGGTGTTGGAGT
>CBDUIO010000140.1:0-6836 GCA_965367355.1 uncultured Flavobacteriaceae bacterium | reverse complement strand
AATGCTGATTTTTGGAATAAGTCAGATGATGTCATTAAGGCTGGATTAGATACGGAGATGGGATTGTTAAAGAATATGGGGGTTAATGCCATAAGACAATATACTGGGGTTCCGGCAAAATGGATTCAATATATCTATGAAAATTATGGTATTTACACCATGCTTAATCATTCGTTTGGTCGCTATGGATTAACATTAGAGGGTGATTGGACTCCGGTAACTATTTACTCAGAACCCCGCACGCAAGAATTTCTTTTGAATGAAATAGATAAATTGGTGAAAGATTACAAAGATACTCCTGGATTACTATTATACTTGCTAGGTAATGAGAACAATTATGGCCTTTTCTGGGCTGGTGCCGAAACAGAAGATTTTCCAGACGATGAAGGAAAAATTGAATTTGTAGGCGAATCACGCGGAAGGCCTATGTATAAGCTCATGAATGAGGCTGCTAAAAAAATTAAGGCCATAGACTCCTCTCATCCTGTTGCTATTTGTAATGGGGATGTCTTATTTATAGATATTGTTGCAGAAGAATGTAAAGATGTGGATATATATGGAACCAATACCTACCGTGGTGTTTCATTTGGTGATATGTTTCAGGTGGTTAAAGATAAATTGAACAAACCTCTTATGTTCACTGAGTTTGGAGCTGATGCTTTTAACGCTATTGAAAACCAAGAAGACCAATACTCGCAGGCTTATTATATGGTTGGAAACTGGAAAGAGATTTATGAAAACGCATCAGGCTTAGGAAAAGTAGGCAACTCAATAGGTGGATTTACTTTCCAATTTAGTGATGGTTGGTGGAAATATGGTTTCGATGATAGAAAAAATGCTGATGTTCATGATAACAATGCTTCATGGAGTAATGGAGGATATGGAAGAGATCTGGCCGCTCCTGGTGCAAATAACATGAATGAAGAATGGTTTGGAATTTGTGCAAAAGGACCAACCAATGAAAGAGGTAATTACGATTTATATCCTCGAGCAGCTTATTATGCATTAAAAGAAGCGCATCAATTAAACCCATATGTTGAGGGAATTAATTTAAAATTTGTGCAAGATTTTTTTGATAGAATTAGTTTAACGGATGCTGTTCTTAAAGCACGTGGTGATAAAGCTGCTTTAATAGGTACTGAAACCTCTAAGATTCGGTTAAGTAATATGAGAGCAGAATTTACAACATTTAACACAGGAGGCAGTCTTCTTACAACTCCTGACAGCCCAAATCCGGATGAAGATGTTTATCCAGATCAATTGGGTTTTGATCATATGCAATCTTTCTATATTGGCGTAGAAGGAAATCCGGCTCCTAATATGCGTGCGAATTTCAATCTTAATATTCTTGGTGATGTTGCTGAAAATCCTATAGACGAAATTTTTTATGAAAATAGAGGAAGAACTAAATCGGTGAACACTATTGATGGGCCACTTCCAATTACCGATTTAGATCGTATTAAACTATATAATGCCGAGTTTGAATGGAAAACAAAGGAATTTGATGTAAGAGGGTTTTATCGTACCGGACATAATCATTGGGGTTATGAAGGCGATTTCTTTGGCTTGTATCCAGAAGCTAATTATGGTCCAAACCTCGACATTTATAATGGCGTAATATCTGGTATTGAAATAGATGGTAATAATACGCTGAATGGTTTTAAAGCAGCTTTTGGGCCTCAATTGTGGTGGGGCGCAAACCCAGCAATCTTACTTAAATATAGCACAGAATTAGGTCATTTTGATGTTACTGGTGTTTACCATGAAGATATAGATGATCTTGGGGAGGTTGTTTCTTCGAATGCGATACCGATGCCAAAAACGCGTAGAGCAACGCTACATATTGAAAGAGAATTTGGACCTGTTGGTATAGAAATAGGTGGTATTTGGGGAGGCCAGCCTTTAAATGGAAGAATCTTCCAAGTTGCTGAAAATAACCCAAACTATGATCCGGATGCACCTGATTCTGAAGCCAAATATATTATTTACAATGATAAAATTAATTCAGATGATAATTGGGGAGCAAAAGCTAAGATAACCTTTCAAAAAGGTTCATTTAACTGGTATGCACAGGCTGCAGCATTAGGCTTAGTTGCCAATGGCGGTGCAGATCAAACCAAAACATTTACGGGATGGAGACTTAAAGATTCCGGAAGTGGAAACCAGACAAATTTTCTAACTGGTATTGCCTATAATGTAGGAAAATTTCAAATTGCACCAAACTTTTTATGGCAAAAACCAATTGTAGATGCCATGCCAAATGATGTTCAGGCTCCGGGAAGATTGAGAAATATTTTTGACGATCCATTTGCCGTAAGAGCGAATAGAGAAACAACGGCTGGTGAAATATTATTAACCTATGATCCTACACCAGGGACTTGGTTTTATGAATGGGACAACGACAGTGCCGAAAATGCTAAATTTGCAATGAATTTAGGCTTTGTATATCGCCATCATCCAACAGCTCAAGATGCAGCTATAGGCTTTTTAAGCAATCGTACATTATTTGCCTTTCCAAATTCTGCACCGGCAGAAGACCTATGGGAAGCACATACACGCATTGTTTCCAAAATTAACTCAGAGTTTGGGTTAATTGCGAACCTCTATGCAGGAAATGGGCAAGCAAAAGGTAGTGATGATAGATTAATTACACGTTTAGGAGGCGATATTAGATTGCTTTATAAAAAGGTTAAACTTGTACATTCATTTAAAATCGATGACTGGGGACCTTTTGATTACCACCAAGATTTTAACTTGACTTACCCAGTCCAATTGATGCTGGATATTTCGACTACTGTTGGGAAACCAGGCTGGTTTATTTTACCCAATACCAGAATGGGTATTAGAGGCACTTGGCGTTCATTGAATCAATATTCACCAAGATACAGTCCAAATGAGGCATTGGAATTTGCCGATGCACCCATCATCAGCCCGGTTGGATTTGAAAATGGAACTGAGTGGGAAATTAGAACCTATGTTCATATCAATATTGGAAAATAAAAATTTAGAAAAATGAAAAATATAAAATTTATTTATTTAAAAATAATACTTCTTTTCGGGTTGATTTTTACAACTACCATTAGCTGTGAAAGAGAGCTTTCAGAAGACGTCGAATTCGCCACATTCTCTGCATCTTCTGAAGTTTTTATAGATGGTTTTAGCGGCGGCTTAAGTTATGACCCCTTCGGAGATTCAAAACTAGATGCTTTCTCTGTTGATGACGAAGTAAAATATTCAGGAACAGCATCAATGCGTTTTGATGTTCCTAGTTTTGGTGACCCTTCAGGGGCATATGCAGGAGCTACTTTCCGTGATGCCTCAGGACGTAATCTAACAGGTTATGACGCCCTTACCTTCTATATAAAAGCCTCTCAGGCAGCCACTTTAAACGAAGTTGGTTTTGGGAATGATTTTGAGGAAAACAAATTTTTGGTTTCTTTAAATAATGTCCCTCTTACTACTTATTGGCAGAAAGTTATCATTCCTATTCCTGATCCATATAAATTAGACAGGGAGAAAGGTATGTTTTGGTACGCTGAAGGCCCTGAAAATGGTGCTGGGTATACCTTTTGGATTGACGAATTAAAGTATGAAAAATTGGGTACAATTGCGCAACCAAGGCCAGCTATTTTGGGTGGTGTGGATGAAGTGCAAGAAACCTTTATAGGAAATAGTTTTGTAATACCCGGCACGCAAACCTTTAACCTGGGATCAGGTTTGAATCAAACTGTTTCTGTTGCGCCTTCGTATTTCACATACAGTTCTACAGATCCAGATGTGGCAAGAGTTAATGAAAAAGGAGTAGTTACAATTCCTGTTACGGCCACAAATGGAAGTACAGCTAAAATTACCGCTATTTTAGACGGTGTGTTAGCTAAAGGGTCTATAACATTTCAGTCGTTAGGAGAATTTGATGCTGCACCAACACCTCCGGATAGAGACCCTAGTGATGTCATTTCTATATTTAGTGATGCCTATGATAATGTTCCTGTAGATTACTATAATGGATTTTTCCTTGATGGTTACCAAACAACCCAAGGCGGTGCCCCACCACTTACTATAGGTGAAGGTCAAGTAATTAATTACACAGAGCTGAATTTTGTGGCAATAGGAACATTTCTGGATGTACCACCTGTTAATGCGACATTAATGACGCATCTTCATGTAGATATCTTTGTGAATGAAAATGTAGATCCGGGAGATTTTATTAAGATCCAATTACATAATGATGTTGGCAATAATGAAACTTTCGCCTTTGTTAGTTTTGATGACTCCACATTAATTGCTAATCAATGGGTTAGTCTGGATATTCCTCTTACAGATTATGTAGGATTAAATGATAGAACTAAATTGGGTCTAATATTTTTTATCTCTGATAATACAATTTCAAACATCTTAGTAGACAATGTATATTATTACAGGTAAAAAACTAGACCTCAAAACAACTAAAAAAGTAAAAACATGAATAAAGCAAATAAATTTAAAATAATAAAAAAAGTGATGCTGTTTAATTATTTTCTCTTGGCAATATCATTTTTTGTCGTCTCTAGTTGTTCTACTGATGAAACTCAAACTGTTGCTCAATTTAAGGAATTAGTGATGTCAGATGAGTTCGATACAGACGGAGTTCTTAATCCTGCAATTTGGGGTTATGACATAGGTGTTGGTATTAACGGTTGGGGTAACCAAGAATTGCAATATTACACAGATCGTCCGGAAAATGTAATAGTGCAAAATGGTGTGTTAATTATAACTGCCAAAGAAGAATCATTTAAAGGTTCTAATTATACCTCAGCAAGAATTTTAACTAAAGGAAAATTTGAGCAAAAATATGGTCGTTTTGAAGCCCGAATTAGGCTGCCACATGGTAAAGGTTTATGGCCTGCATTTTGGATGTTAGGAGCCGATATTGATACAAATCCATGGCCGGCATGTGGCGAGATTGACATTATGGAAAATGCTGGGTCAAAACCAACCGAAGTAAGCGGTGCTGTACATGGTCCTGGTTATTCTGGAGGTTCTCCAATTTTGAAAAAGTATAATTTAGAAAATGACCGATTTGATACCGGATTTCACATCTTTGGAATCGAATGGGGTCCAAAATATATAAATTACTATGTGGACGATGTGTTATATAATCAAATTACCCCAGAGGATGTCACTGGGGAATGGGTTTTTGATAAAGGCCCTTTCTACATTATAATGAATGTAGCCGTTGGTGGCCTTTTTGACGGTCCTCCAAATGCAGAAACAGTATTCCCGCAAACCATGTTGGTGGATTACGTAAGAGTATATAAAAACAAGTATGACAATAACTAATAATAGAAAATAAAATGAAAAAATTAATTAAAATATCTAAAAAGATTTCAATTTTGATCTTAGCGATATCCTTTTTCGGATGTACAAATGATGATGTTGAATTGCCAAAAGTTATTGCTGGCTTTACTTATACGTTAAATATAGATACAGGTACAGTAACTTTTATTAACATATCTGAAAATTCAAGAAGTTATGTCTGGACTTTTGGAGACGGGAATAGTTCAACCGAAATAAATCCAATAAAAACCTATGAAAATGGTACTTATAAAGTAACATTAAAAGCATCGAATGCAGCGGGAGCATCTAGTGTTTTCGAAGATGAGATAACTATCTTAATTCCAGAAATTGCGACTTTGCCAATTACTTTTGATGGTGAGAATACGAATTACAAAGCGGTAACCTTTGGAGGAGCTTCATTTGAAATAGTAGATAATCCAGATCCTTCAGGATCAAATACAAGCACTTCTAAAGTAGGAGCTGTAACAAACATAGGTATAGAATATGAAGGGTTTTATTTAGATTTAGGTTCACCAATAGATTTATCTACAGACAAGACAATAAAAGCTAACTTTTGGTCTAATACTCCAATTGATGTATTATTAAAATTAGAAGAGGGCACCGGTGCACCAATAGAAGCGTCGGCTAGTCATAATGGAACTGGTTGGGAAGAGATTTATTTTACGTTTGATTCCGCAGGAAGCTACTCGAGATTCACACTATTTGTGGATGGACCTGGCACGACAGCCGGAACTTTCTATTTAGATGATATATCTCAAATTGCTACAACAGATATACCTTGTGTAGAAACTAACCTAGAATTACCAATTGATTTCGATTGTAATGGTATCGATTATGCTGCAAAAATAGTGGGGAATGTTTCTTTTGTGGTTGTTGATAATCCGGAATTATCAGGAATAAATAGTGAAGCATCTAAAGTTGGTAGAATAACGAATGTTGGAGAAAATTGGGAAAACGCGTTCTTTAATTTAGATACTCCTGTAGATTTTTCATTAGATAAAGGAATAAAACTTAAGCTGTTTTCAGATCAAGCTTTACCAATAAAATTAAAATTTGAAGATGGTACAGAAGCACCAGTTGAGGCTGATGAAAACCATACGGGATCTGGTTGGGAAGAGCTAACATTTACCTTCATATCAACGGCATCATATAATGATATGATCATTTTTGTTGATGGCCCGGGAACTGCAGCTGGAACATTCTATATTGACGATATAGAACAGGTGGCAGGTGATGTTGGAGAACCTTGTGTTACAGATACTGCGCAATCATTTGCTGCAAGCAGTTTTAATATTTCATTCGAAACCGATCCTGGTACAACTGAGACGGTAGGTGAAACAGATAAATTGCTTTTAGGCGATGTGGGATATGAATATGTTGATAATCCCGATTTTGACAATGCGGTTAACAGTTCTTGTAAAGTTGCTAAAATAGACAAAGCAGGAGGTTTTAATTATGCCAATGTGCAAATTTTTACGGCTGATAAGTTTAATTTCACA
>CBDUIO010000139.1:0-6848 GCA_965367355.1 uncultured Flavobacteriaceae bacterium | reverse complement strand
TGCTTCGCAGCGCCTTTAAGAGCTGAGTGCATTTCGCTTCCTTTAAGTTTTTCTATTTCAGCTTTTACTTCAGCTTCAGTCCCTTTTATCTTTTGGGTCTGCTTCGTTTTCTGACCATCTACCATAGAAATAGTTTCAACAGTTGCAACAAACAAACCATCTTCGCCCTCAGAAGTCATTTCAACTTTAATTTCTTTTACGTCTTCATTCATTGCCATTGATGATCCAGCATCTACGGGCAAAGCAATACTTGGTGCAATGACCAATGCCACAACCGACATTAACTTTAAAAGGATGTTCAATGATGGACCTGATGTATCTTTAAAAGGATCCCCAACTGTATCTCCCACAACGGCCGCCTTATGTGCAGCAGTTCCTTTTCTACCTTGCTCTTCAATCATTTTTTTGGCGTTATCCCAGGCTCCTCCCGCATTAGACTGGAAAATAGCCATTAATACACCTGCCGTGGTAACACCGGCTAATAAACCGCCTAACATTTCTGCTCCACCAATAAATCCGATAGCCACAGGTACCGCCAAGGCTAATAGCCCTGGTAAGACCATTTCCTTTAAAGAGGCTTTTGTTGATATTTCTACACATTTTTCGTATTCTGCATAACCATCTGCTTCATCAAATATTTTTCTGTCGGCAGCAGAAGCTTTAGACATATCTGAATCATATTTTCTCATTATTTCTAAAGCAGCTTTTAACTGTGGTATGTCTTTAAACTGACGCCTGACCTCTTCTATCATGGCCATTGCAGCACGACCCACAGCTTTCATTGATAAGGCCGAAAATACGAATGGTAACATGCCTCCAATCAATAATCCAGCCATAATATCCGGTTGAGCCACATCAATAGCTGTTACATTCGCCGTTTTCATAAAAGCAGCAAACAAAGCCAGAGCAGTCAAGGCTGCAGAAGCTATAGCAAAACCTTTTCCTATTGCTGCAGTTGTATTTCCAACAGCATCTAATTTATCCGTACGTTGACGAACTTCTTTTGGCAATTCTGCCATTTCTGCTATTCCTCCGGCATTATCAGAAATTGGACCATAAGCATCCACCGCTAGTTGAATTCCCGTATTTGCCAGCATTCCTACCGCTGCAATTGCAATACCATATAATCCGGCAAAATAATGTGATACAATAATAGCAGTTGCTATTAACAGAATTGGAATTGCCGTTGACATCATACCAACACCTAATCCGGCAATGATATTTGTAGCTGAACCGGTTTCAGATTGCCTAACTATAGATGTAACAGGTTTTGTACCGGTACCAGTATAATATTCAGTTACTTTCCCTACACAGAATCCTGCAATTAACCCGGCCAGTGTTGCCATAAATACTCCCCATGAACCGGAAGGCAATCCGCTAACAGACTCCGGAATCATTGCATCAATGATAAAATAGGACGCAACGATCATTAAAAATCCTGAACCAAATTCTCCTAAATTTAAAGCTTTATGAGGACTGCCACCTTCCTTTACTCTAACAAGTAAGGTTCCAATTATTGACATTACAATTCCGGTTGCAGCTAAAACAAGAGGCAAATAAACAGCTCCAAGACCATTAAAATCAGGCGTTATAATTAAAGCACCCAATACCATAGTACCTATAATGGACCCAACAAAGGATTCAAATAAATCGGCTCCCATTCCGGCAACGTCACCTACATTATCTCCAACATTATCAGCAATTGTCGCTGGGTTTAACGGGTGATCCTCAGGAATTCCAGCTTCCACTTTACCAACAAGATCTGCTCCTACATCAGCTGCTTTAGTATAAATTCCTCCGCCTACGCGCGCAAATAAAGCTATAGAAGAAGCTCCTAATGAAAAACCAGATAAAACATTCAATACCATTGGAATATTTTCTGCACCTGGCCAAATATTTTGATAGATCATAAAAAGACCGCTCAATCCTAAAACACCTAAGCCTACAACGCCCATTCCCATCACTGATCCTCCTGCAAAGGCTACTTCCAAGGCCTTTCCAAGAGATGTTCTTGCTGCCTGAGTGGTTCTTACATTGGCCTTAGTTGCTACTCTCATTCCAATAAAACCGGCTAGAGCCGAACATAAAGCTCCAACAATAAACGACAAGGCAACCATTCCGTGTGATCCTTCTTCTGAAGTTCCTTTAAAGAACAACAGAATGGCAACAGCTGCTACAAAAATCACTAAAATTTTATACTCTGCTTTAAGGAAAGACATGGCTCCATCAGCAATGTGTTTTGCAATGTTTGCCATTTTCTCATTTCCCACATCTTGTTTGGAAACCCACATATTTTTTATCCAGACAAATAACAAGGCTAAGATTCCAAATGCAGGTAATAATGTTACAAATAATTCCATTTTAAATTGATATGTTGTTAGTTATTTTAAATTTTTAATCGGCTAAAAGTAATAAATTAAAGAGGATAAAAAAAACCATCTCTAATTTAAAGATGGCTTATTTTTTAATCCTAATTTTCGTTATCTGATCATTAAATTGTAAAGGTTCTTTTCTTCTTATGCTCACTATCTTCATATCGCTGAACACATTCTCTGTAAATTTGAACTGCTTCTTCGGCATTTCCCCAACCACCAACATCAACTTTCTTTTCTTCTAAATCTTTATAAACCTGAAAAAAGTGTTCTATTTCCTTCACTCTGTGCGGATTGATATCTGAAATATCCTTTCTTTTATTCCAAATTGGATCATCAACAGGAACGCAGATAATTTTTTCATCAGGACCTTTTTCATCAGTCATATGAAACACTCCAATAGGTCTTACTTCCATAACAACCATTGGAAATGTTGGTTCTGTTCCTAAAACCAATACATCTAAGGGATCCTGATCAAGAGCTAAGGTTTCCGGGATGAATCCATAATCTCCGGGATACATCATTGAAGAAAATAATGTTCTATCGAAACGTATTTTATGTAAGGTGAAATCGTATTCGTATTTATTTCTACTTCCTTTTGGGATCTCAATCAATACATCAAAAGTAACCTCTGCTTTCTTTTTCATATTTTATTTCATTGTTTGGGCTGCAAATGTAAGTAACCTTTTAAGGATGAGCAACTAAAAAGTTCTAACTTTTAAATAGTCTAATTCCAAATTCATTTCTGTATTTTTATAACTAAATAATCAATTCATGTCCAGATTTAATTACGCTTCAATTATTTTATTCGTTTTTCTGATTTCAGGTTGTAAATCAAAATCTGATAGCGAATCTGTCCAAATCGAACCTCAATCAATTCAGCAAAAAACAATAATTAAAATAGCTCAGCTCAAGGAAAAGGGTTATGATATTACAGATTATCACGCTCATTTAAAGGGCGGACTTACCATGGAAGAATTGCTGGAGCACTCTAAAAAAACAGGGATTGGGTATGGAGTGGCATTTAATGCAGGTGTCGGGTTCCCTATTACAAACGATTCTACTCTCTTAGCAAATTATGAGCAATACAAAGATTACCCTGTTTATATGGCAATGCAGGCGGAAGGTAGAGAATGGGTTGATATGTTCTCTAAGGAAAACATCAAAACTTTTGATTATGTATTCACTGATGCCATGACTTGGAGGGATAAAAAAGGGAGACGCATGCGTCTTTGGATACCAGAGGAAGTTTTTGTGGATGATAAAGATGATTTTATGGATCAGCTGGTTGATCAAATTATAGGTGTGATGAACAATGAACCAATTGATATTTATGTAAATTCAACTTTTTTACCGGATGTCCTTCAACCCGAATATGATGAACTCTGGACGGAAGAACGAATGGATAACGTAATAAAAGCGGCAGCCAATAATAATATTGCAATTGAGATCAATGCACGATATAAGATTCCATCAGCTACATTTATTAAAAAAGCAAAAGAAGCAGGAGTCAAATTTAGCATGGGTACTAATAATACAGATAAAGATCTTGGCACTTTAACTTATGCTATTGAAATGATTGAAGTTTGCGGACTGGAACCTGATGACTTCTTTAAACCTAACCAAAAAATAACAAACAAATAATAGTAACTTTCAAAAAATCAGTTGAATATTGACTAACAAATGGCAGAAAAAAAAGATTTAGATTTTACGTATTCAACCATCGACGAAATTTTCCGTTTGAGCATGGGAGAGACAGGTGATTACAGCGGTGCAAAATATGACGGAGATTTTTCAATGTCTCTTGAGGAAGCTCAAAAAGCAAAACACAAATTTATAGCCGATAGTCTTAATATCAAAAAAGGCAGCAAAGTACTTGATATGGCTTGTGGCTGGGCACCTTTTACAAGATATATTGTTCAGGAAAGGGAAGCCTCAAGTATTGGCTTGACCTTGTCACAAGGACAAGCTGACGCATGCCGGAAAAATGGGTTTAATGTTTTAGTAAAAGATTGTCGTTATGTTAAACCAAAAGACTATGGAATGTTTGATGCCATTACATGTATTGGTGGATTAGAACATTTCTGTTCTGTGGAAGAGTGGAAGGAAGGCAAACAAGAAAAAGTTTATTCGGATTTTTTCCAAACTTTGAATGACCTATTGCCCAGTGGAGGACGCTTTTACATGCAGACGATGACTTTCAGTAAAAATATGATTGGTTTTGAAGATTTGGATGTTCATGCAGATAAAGGATCTACAGCCTATATTATGGCCTTAATGGTAAAACAGTTCCCGGGTTCATGGCTCCCTTATGGCCCTGAAATGGTCATAAGAAATGCGGAACCTCATTTTAAATTGATTTCCCAAAGCAGTGGCCGATTAGATTATATTGAAACTATTGGTCAATGGAGAAAAAAGTTCAGGAAGTTTAATTTGAAAAAGTATTTGTTATACCTTTCTCTTATTCCCAGATATATTTTTGATAAGGAATTCAGACATCTTGTAGCTATCTTTAAAGTAAGTCCTAACAGGGTATGTTTTGAAAATGAAGTTATGGATCATTACCGTTTAGTCTTTGAAAAAATATAGGAATTGAGGGTAGAAACTGACAAATAAACCTCATAATAAGCTATGTCTTAACAATTTAAGTTATCTTCGCAAAGTTAAATAACTAGGAATCTTTCTTTTTTTTAATCTTTTTCCCTTTAATCGATTGTTTGATCTCCACAGTATTTTAATGACTATTACGCATTAAAATTTTATTAATCTAAACAAAGGTCAAATCGAACATCCAAAATTTTCAAAAGAAACAGGTCTTGCATTTTCTAAAACACTAAGAAAAAAAGTTAATTTATATTTCAAATCCAATAAACTTGACAGACATGCTAACGCCAGTATGGTAGGTAAGACTGTACTAATGCTTTGCATATTTTTTCTTCCATTAATTATTATAAATACAGGAATTATTACGATCCCCTGGATTCTGTTTTTGTTGTATATAACAAGTGGTCTTGGTATGGCCGGAATAGGCATGGGTGTTGCACATGACGCGATTCATGGATCATACTCAAGTAATCAAAAGATCAATAAACTTGTAGGTTACACCTTCAATCTCATTGGTGCAAATGCTACGGTTTGGAGAATTCAACATAATATACTGCATCATACTTTTACTAATATTGAGCATTCTGATGATGATATTAATGCACCTTTTTTTCTCCGATTTTCACCACATGCTAAAAAATATTGGACTCACCAGTTCCAGCACATCTATATCTGGTTTTTTTATTGTTTGGCTACCATTTCATGGATCACAACCAAAGATTTTGTTAGAGTGACCCGATATCATAAAATGGGATTTTTAAATGAGAAAAATGAATTCAGAAATGCCCTTTTAAGTATAACAGGATGGAAATTGTTTTACTATTCATATGCCCTGATTTTGCCATTATTTATGGTTGATTTACCATGGTGGATCATTCTATTGGCTTTTTTAAGTATGCATTTTGTAACCGGAATTCTAATAAGCATTGTATTTCAGGTTGCACATATAACACCTGGCTCCGAATTTCCTTTACCTGATGAAAACGGACTTATTGCCGGAGACTGGTATACACATCAATTTGCAACAACAAGTAATTATGCTACAGGAAGTAAACTTTTTAGTTGGTTAATAGGCGGATTGAACTATCAGATCGAACACCATTTATTACCCAATGTTTGTCATGTACATTATAGAGAATTGTCAAAGATAGTTGTGGATACAGCTAAAGAATATGATATCCCATATAATTCAAATAAAACTTTCTTTTCTGCGATATCTGCCCATACCAAAATGTTGCGTGAATTAGGCAATATTCAAACTGTTCCAATGGCTTAAGCTATTGATTAAAAGTAAATTTTTGGGAAATAGTAAATTAAAAATGGAACCCAAATGATCCTGTGACTCCAAATTTTCGGGCATCGGGATTATCCAGATAATTACCTCTGAAATTGAAGTCTATCCTGAAGATCTTAAAAATGTTTCCAATACCAAAACTATACTCCCAGTAAATTTGATCATCGGGTGACTGATAAATTAATCCGGAAGCATTTAAAGCTTTATTTTCATCAGATATTGTTCCCCACGCTCCTCTAATGCCAATTATCTCTCTTAAATTCAGTTTCCTTAGCATTGGAATCCTTGAAAAGAAACGCCCATTAAAATTATGCTCCAAATGCAATGAAGCATACGTATCGGTCACAAATTCGTAAAAGTCAAGTTGGGAAAAACTGTTGTATATTGAAAAATAGGACTGGTTTCCGGGAATTACACTTAATAACCCTAACGGTACTTCACCGAAAGTTTTACCAACTTCTAAATTTGAATAAAGCCTTCCAAATCCACCTATTTGCCATGGCTGCAAATAAGATAACTGTATTTTGGTGTAATCAAAATCCCCATTTAGTATATTTTTATCACCCCGACTTAATTGA
>CBDUIO010000138.1:0-6887 GCA_965367355.1 uncultured Flavobacteriaceae bacterium | reverse complement strand
TCTGGTAACAGGGATATGGAGTCTAAAACAATTCCGTATTGTCAGGAAAATGATATTATTATTATGGCCGAAAGACCTATTGAGAGGGGATTGATTTTGAAGAGTCATCCACTTTTAGACAGCTTAGAAAAAAAATATAAGAAAACCAAAGCTCAAATCGCCATGAATTGGTTGATCTCGAAAAAGAATGTTGTTACTATTCCAAAATCGACCAACTTAAACCATCTTAAAGAAAATTTGGGGTCTATAGGCTGGCAAATGGATAAAAGTGATATTGAACTTTTAGACGAGATTAAATTTGATCACTAAAGAGATAAAACTAAAGGTCAGTCTGCCTCTACTTTAATAATTGTTTCTTTTGGTTTTTTAACAAAGACATAGGTATATAACCACATGAGGGTGAACGTTGGTATAACATCTACAAAGGGCAGCGCTTCTTCAATAAAAGTAATAATACCTGCTATTTTACCCGGTTTTCCCTTGTAAAGTTTGGTCATTAAATACCCAGAAAGTGGAGCCCAGACAATATCCATTAACGGAAAGATAAAAGATAAATATCCTAAAGCATCTAAAACTAATCCAAGTACAAGTTTCTTCTTTTTGCTGAGATTTTCTAATTGCATTTAATTATTTATTACTGCTAATACAGAGCAAAAAATATTCCAAAAAATAATTAAGATAACTTATCGCTTATCAGCTTTAAAAATTCATTTCTTGTTTCCATATTTTTAAACGTACCTCTAAAACCCGAAGTCGTAGTAACCGAGTTTTGTTTTTGCACACCACGCATCATCATACACATATGTGCGGCTTCAATCACCACAGCAACCCCTTGAGGCTTAAGTGTGCTGTCAATACATTCCAGAATTTGTTCAGTAAGTCGTTCCTGAACCTGCAATCTGCGGGCGAATACATCAACAATTCTAGGAATTTTGCTTAACCCTACAATATGGCCATTAGGTATATATGCTACATGAGCCTTTCCAAAAAAAGGTAAGATATGATGCTCACATAACGAATAAAGCTCTATGTCCTTAACAATGACCATCTCGTTATAAGTCTCTTCAAACATAGCACTCATCAGAATTTCTTTCGGATCTTGGTGATATCCCTGCGTTAAGAATTGCATCGCTTTTGCAGAGCGCTCAGGAGTATCCAACAATCCGTTTCTGTTAGGATCTTCGCCTAGATCAATTAAAATGTTTTTATAACGTTCTTTGACGTCATCGGTGACTTTTATATTGTATTCTTCAAGTTTTCTGTATGGCATTTTCTTTATTTTAAGTCCTGTTTAGTAATTTTGAAATGTTAAATTACTGAAATATGATGTAATTGTTTAATGAGCGAATCAAATAGTTTTATTTTTTAACTTTTAATTAGGATAATACCAGTTTTTCAGATTTAATTTTGCAACAGAAGCTGTAACATTTTCGATAATTTACTGTCTTTTATTTATTGATTGACCAATCAAATTTTTATGACCCGTTTTATTTTAATTCTGTTAATTTTTAGTATTTCAATTACTCAGGCTCAGGATAAAAAAGTATTACATATTAAACGCACTTCCCAACCTCCAAAAATTGACGGAATTTTAAATGACGAAGCCTGGATTCATGCTGATGAGGCTAAAGATTTCATACAGTTCAGACCCGCAATGGGTGTTGAAGAAAAAGATCATCAACATACCATAGTAAAAGCGACATATGATGATAATGCCATTTATTTTGGGGCCTACTTGCATGACAGACCTGGTGAAATCATGCGTCAGTTCACATTTCGTGATAATTTTGGACAATCTGATTTCTTTGCTATTGTTATCAACCCCAATAATGATGGGCAAAATGACACAGAATTTTTTGTGCAAAGTTCAGGTACACAAGCCGATGCTATTTCAAACCCAAGTATAGGAGAAGATTTTGGATGGAATGCAGTTTGGTCCAGTGCCGTTAAAATTGTGGAAGACGGCTGGATCGTTGAAGTTAAAATTCCCTATGCTGCGCTTCGCTTTTCAAACCAGGAAGTACAAACCTGGGGTTTACAGTTTCACAGGCACTTTAGAAAGACTCGCGAACAGTATACTTGGAACCCTTTTGATGTAACAAAAGGATGGATTGGTCTGTACGCCGGTGAACTTAAAGGCATTGAAAATATTGAGCCTCCTACCCGATTGAGCTTTTATCCTTTTTCTACGGGAATTGTGAGTACATATGATGGAGATTCTGATGGAGATATTAAGTTGGGAATGGATTTAAAATATGGATTAACTGAAAATTTCACATTAGATGCCACGCTAATTCCCGACTTTAGTCAGGCCGGATTTGATAATGTAGAACTTAATTTAAGCCCTTTTGAGCAACAATTTTCTGAGCAGCGACAATTCTTCACAGAAGGTGTCGATCTCTTTTCAAAAGGCAATCTCTTCTATTCCAGAAGAATTGGCGGTAAACCATCAAAATACGATGAGGTGGAGGAAAATTTGGCAACAGATGAAGAATTGATCGACAATCCAAATAAATCAAAAACCATTAATGCCATTAAAGTATCTGGAAGGACAAAAAAAGGATTAGGTGTCGGATTTTTTAATGCTGTAACAGACAAGACAGAAGCTTCCATCAAAAATCTTACTACAGATGAAATTTATAAAGTAGTTACAGAGCCATTAACCAATTACAATATATTGGTTCTGGATCAGCAATTCAATAAAAATTCATCGGTTACACTGATCAATACCAATGTTTTAAGAAATGGCGATTTTAGAGATGCCAATGTATTTGGTGCCGGATTTGACATTGTAGATAAAAACAACAAGTTCAATTATGAAGGCTCTGCCATTTTTAGTTCTATAAATGAAGATGGCAGTAAAAATGGATTTACTACTAATCTGGAATTTTCAAAAGTAAGTGGAAATTACCGTTATAGTTTTGAACATAATCTTGCCGACAGGAATTTTAATAAAAATGATTTTGGGATTCAGTTCAGGAATAATTATAACAATTTTGAATTTGATGCCTCTTATGAGATATTCGAGCCTACAGAGAATTTCAATAATTTCAGAGTAAATACATGGTTTAATTACAAAAGATTATACAGTCCCAGTACCTATACAGGTAAAAATGCCGGAATGAGGTTGTTTGCAATGACCAAGAAGCTCTTTGCTTTTGGTGGAAGAATAAACTACGAAATTGGTAAACAACATGATTATTTTGAGCCAAGAGATATGGAGAATAATAGATTTTTTACTTATGAAAACGCCTTTAGTGCGAGCACTTTTATCTCTTCAGATTATAATAAAACATTTGCTTTGGACAGTGATATTGGTATTCTTAAATTGTTTGAAAAAGGTAGAGATTATTTTGCCTACTCTTATGAAATAGGCCCAAGACTTCGATTAAGTGAACAATTTATTTTACGCTATTCCTTTGGATTTGGTAATGAAGATAATGATCGCGGCTATGTTGATACTTTAGATAACGGAGACATTATCTTTGGTCAGCGAGACAGAAGGACTATTGAGAATGAAATATCCGGAAGTTTTAATTTTAATCCTAAAAATGCTTTAACATTGTCTTTTAGGAACTATTGGAGTCGGGTTGATTATGAAAATGAGCTTTTTAAACTGGAAGAAAATGGTCTATTGACTCAAAATGATGGGTATACAGTTGAAGAGACTTTAATTAATAATCGAGAATACAATCCAAATCAAAATTTTGATATCTGGAATCTCGATTTTAAATATTCCTGGGAATTTGCACCTGGTAGTCAATTGATAGCCCTGTATAGAAACCAGCTATTCAATTTTACTGAAGCTTCACAGGATAACTACTTTGAAAGTTTAAATGATCTGTTCGATCAGCCTATTTTACATGTATTCTCCTTAAGGTTGATTTATTTTATAGATTATAACAATCTTAAAAATGCCTTTAAAGGTAAATCTATTTAATTGTTGCTCAATAGTTTGTAAAGTAGTATTTTCACTCCGTGAAATTTAATGTATGATCCAAGCAAAGAATATTCATAAATATTTTGATGACCTTCACGTCTTGAAAGGAGTGAATCTCAATGTTGATAAAAGTGAAATTGTGTCTATTGTAGGTGCATCAGGAGCTGGGAAAACAACATTATTACAAATTCTTGGTACACTTGATAAGGCATCTTCAAAAGAAACTCCGGAATTGATGATCAATTCCGTATCCATAACCAATCTCAATGATAAAGAATTGGCAAAATTTAGAAATGAACATATAGGTTTTATTTTTCAATTTCATCAGTTATTACCTGAATTTACGGCTCTTGAAAATGTTTGCATTCCCGCTTTTATAAAAGGGATCAACAAACCTGAAGCAGAGAAAAAAGCTAAAGAATTACTTAAATTTCTTGGTCTTTCTGAACGATATAACCATAAACCCAATGAATTGTCCGGCGGTGAACAACAACGTGTTGCTGTTGCCAGGGCCTTAATCAATAATCCAGATCTTATTCTTGCTGATGAACCATCAGGAAATCTTGATAGTGAATCCGCAGAAAACTTACATAAATTATTCTTTAAACTTCGAGAAAAATTCAAACAAACCTTCGTCATTGTTACTCATAATGAAGAATTGGCTAATATGGCCGATAGAAAATTAACCATGGTAGATGGTAAAATTATCGCATCATGACTTGCATGTGAACCCTCTAATATCAATATATAAAATCTGATGAAAAAATTAATGCTCTCAATAGTTGTAACCCTCTATTTTACGACTGTTATCTCTCAAACTCCAGATCAACTCGAACATTTAGATTCCTATTATAACAATGCTTTTATTGAATGGCATGTTCCGGGAATGGCTATAGCTATAGTCAATAATGATTCAATTATTTTTAGTAAAGGATATGGCTATGCCGATCTGGAATCTAAAACAAAAGTAGACAGTAATACTCTTTTTGCCATTGCTTCCAATACAAAGGCATTTACTGCATCAGCCTTAGCTCAACTGGTAGAACAAGAAAAAATAAATTGGAATGATAAGGTTATTGATCATCTCCCTTTTTACAGATTATACGACGAATACACTACCCAGAATATGACTATTGAAGACCTTTTGAGTCATAGAAACGGATTGAAGACCTTTAGTGGAGATTTGCTGTGGTTTGCATCAACTAAGAATCCTGAAGAGATCATAGCTGCACAACAACACCTGAAACCAGTGTTCCCATTTAGGACTAAATATGGATATTCCAACATTTCATATTTGGCAGCAGGAATGATTATTGAAAAGGTAACAGATACTTCCTGGGCAGATTATATAACAACCCATTTATTGAAACCTTTAAAAATGGAGAGGACCTTAACATCTGTGAATCAATTGAAAAATGTTGAAAATGTTGCGTCTCCTTATTTTTATGAAAATGGAGCAAATCATAAGTTAAAATGGACCAACTGGGACAATATTGCACCTGCAGGTGCTTTAATTTCATCTGTTAACGATCATGCCAAATGGCTTTTGCTGAACTTAAATAAGGGGACATACAATGGTACAAAGCTATTTGCAAGCACTAGTTTTAGTGATCTCACAACACCCAGGATTAATCATTTTGTAAATGAGAATAAGGAGGGGACAAATTTTAAGGCTTATGGTTTGGGATGGGCACTAAAAGACTATCAAGGATATAAAACTGTTGGTCATTCCGGCGGTTATGACGGAATGATATCTGAATCTGTAATTGTGCCTGAAAAAGGTATAGGCATTGTTGTTTTGACCAATAGTTTAAATTGGCTTCCGGGAGCAATCATCAATAAAACTCTGGACGTACTGCTGGCTAACGATTTAGAAGGAAAGGATTGGGCAAACTATTACCGTGGATATAAAACTAAACAAGACAGTATTGCCAAAGCGAAAAAGGCTGAAAATGAAAAATTAAGAGGTAAACTTCAAGGAACCCATTTGGATTATAACGAATATGCCGGAGTATATAAAGATGAAATGTATGGCACTACAACAATAAGCGTAAAGGAAGGAAAACTTTATATGTCTATGGATGAAACACCAATCTTTAAAGCTGAATTGAAGCATTGGAATGATGATATTTTTACATTTAGATTTGACACCAAATTGGTTTCACTGCCGGAAGGAAAACTATGGTTTGTGACAGATAAGGAAGGTAAAATAAGCAAACTTCATATAGATATACCAAATCCTGATTTTTACTTCACCGAGTTTGAGTTTATTAAAGAATAGTTATGAATTTAAAGGCGGACTGGATACAAATTAAAAAACATTTTGATAAAAGTTTTAGTCAAAATTTATTTATATCCTTAGCCACAGTTGATGCTGAAAATATTCCAACAGTTACACCAATTGGTTCTTTGTTTTTGAATTATGATCAAACCGGATTTTACTTTGAGAAATATCCGACAAAACTTCCTTTAAATGCTGTAATCAATCCAAACATATGTGCCTTGGCCGTAAATAACAATAAATGGTTTTGGATAAAATCACTTTACAAAGGCAAATTCAAAACCAATCCCGGAATTAAATTATATGGAACATTAGGAGAAAAAAAGAAAAGCAACCGACAAGGAAATTAGCTGGCTTAACCAAAGAATGAAATTGACAAAAGGGCTAAGAGGAAATACCTACTTGTGGAAGAAAATGGACAATGTTCGAGAGATTACTTTTACTAAAGTAGAGACTGTTAATTTGGGTAAAATGACACAATAATTGCTGCTGCGCTTATCGGTAGTGTTTTTTTATACACTTGACTTCCCGTTTATAACTTTCATTTGATTTATATAATTCATTTTCGTTTAAGCCATTAGGCCGCTATTATTTCTATACAATGTTGTAATCAGTTTATTATTCCGTTTTAGAATAAATAACTGGCATTTGACCCTTCCATTTATT
>CBDUIO010000137.1:0-6911 GCA_965367355.1 uncultured Flavobacteriaceae bacterium | reverse complement strand
TTACTCCGAATTGATCACCGTTACAGATGCAACAGAAGTAGGTTCACCAGGATTTAGTGGCGATGCTAAAGTTGGAAGTGGTGCTTATGCAGGAGCCACAGACTCCTACTTGACCTTTCCATCTGCTGGTTTGGCTCAAGGGAACGAATTTAGTGCTACATTCTGGTTGAAAATCGACGCATCGGATACTAGGGCAGGAATAATTAATATTGCCCCGGCGGAACCTGCAGGTCCTTCAGATAAACCTAGTGGATTCGGATTGATCCGTGAAGGGAATGCCACCGCTCAGAAGTTTATACTCCTAGTGGGTAATGGAACAAATGCTACCTGGGTGAACCCGGGTGACCCTGCCACTATTGACCCGACCCTAAATGAATGGGTACACTTTGGAATCTCAATTTCAGAAAGTAATGCTGCTTTGTACATGAATGGAGTATTGGTTGGCGAAACTGCTTTTACTGGTATTGATTGGACAGGTGTAGGAGATTTAGTGATCATGTCTGGTGACCCTAACTTTAACGGTTGGAATCATAAAACTGAGAAAGGACTAATGGATGAGTTGAGATTATTCAACGTCGCCTTAACACAGGAAGATTTAGGAGAGCAAATAGCACTAAGCAGTCAAAAATTTCATATGCCATTTAATGGAACCTTCACCGATAAAGTTTCTGGTGAGGATCCTATCGAAGTGGGATCACCAAGTATAACCACAGAATCGTACGAAGGTAATGGCGCCTATTCAGGTGCAGCAGACTCTTATTTGACCTTCCCATCTGCTGGTTTGGCTCAAGGGAACGAATTTAGTGCTACATTCTGGTTGAAAATCGACGCATCGGATACTAGGGCAGGAATAATTAATATTGCCCCGGCGGAACCTGCAGGTCCTTCAGATAAACCTAGTGGATTCGGATTGATCCGTGAAGGGAATGCCACCGCTCAGAAGTTTATACTCCTAGTGGGTAATGGAACAAATGCTACCTGGGTGAACCCGGGTGACCCTGCCACTATTGACCCGACCCTAAATGAATGGGTACACTTTGGAATCTCAATTTCAGAAAGTAATGCTGCTTTGTACATGAATGGAGTATTGGTTGGCGAAACTGCTTTTACTGGTATTGATTGGACAGGTGTAGGAGATTTAGTGATCATGTCTGGTGACCCTAACTTTAACGGTTGGAATCATAAAACTGAGAAAGGGCTAATGGATGATCTAAGAATATTTGATAAAGCCTTGTCTCAAGCAGAAGTGCTAGCTATTTATAATTAAGAGGAAGTTTTCTTAAAGAATTCTAAACAAGATTATCATTTAAATACGGAATTGGTCTTGTTTATAACTCCAGCTGTAATGATTTACAGCTGGAGTTCATAAAAATGTATCCAATGAAAATTTATAAATACAATATAATTTGGTTTATTACAGTGACTTTTTTGTTCCTTTTTAACTGCAAAAAAGAACAAAAACAAATAAAAGTTAGCTCTGGTGAAGTTTCTTTTTCAGAAATTAAATCCAACTCATTATTAGACACTATCCAAAAGCAAACCTTCAACTATTTCTGGGAAGGTGCCGAACCTAACTCTGGTTTAGCCAGAGAACGTCTGCATATGGATGACATTTACCCTACCTCTCCAAAAAACACGGTAACAACAGGTGGCAGTGGTTTTGGATTAATGACAATTTTGGTCGGCATAGAAAGAGGATTTATCTCCAGAGAAGAGGCTTTAAATAGATATATTAAAATAGTGGATTTTCTTGAAAAAGCCGACAGATTTCACGGTGCATGGCCTCATTGGCTTGATGGTGAAACAGGTAATGTATATCCTTTTAGCAAAAAGGATAATGGTGGTGACTTGGTCGAGACAGCTTTCTTGGTTCAAGGTTTATTAACCGTATATGAATATTTTAAAGACGGTAATGAAAAAGAAAAGGAACTGGCGGCCAAGATAAATAAACTTTGGAAAGAAGTAGAATGGGATTGGTACACAAAGAATGGTGAAAATGTCTTGTACTGGCATTGGTCACCTAATTATGGTTGGGATATGAATTTTCCGGTAGGTGGTTATAATGAATGTTTGATCATGTATGTTTTGGCAGCATCCTCACCAACGCATCCGATAAATAAAATTGTTTATGATGAAGGCTGGGCTAGAAATGGTGAAATAATTTCTAAAGATTCATTGTATGGTGAAGCTTTGGTTTTAGATTACTACGAGCACAACGATGCTCCAATTGGACCATTATTCTGGGCTCATTATTCCTATTTGGGATTGAACCCAAAAGGTTTGACAGACCAATATGCAGATTATTGGAAGCTAACTCAAAATCATGCGAAAATACATTATAAATATGCACTTGATAATCCAAAAAAATACAAAGGTTATGGAGACAGCCTTTGGGGATTAACTTCAAGCTATTCCATGAAAGGATATGCAGGACACAGACCTGGAAGGGATTTAGGAGTTATATCACCGACTGCGGCTTTATCTTCATTTCCTTATACACCAATTGAAAGTATGAAGATGCTGGAAAATCTTTATAAAAACCATGATACCCTTATTGGTAAATATGGTCCATATGACGCTTTTAGTTTACAGGATAATTGGTACTTACCAAGGTATTTAGCCATTGATCAAGGTCCCATACCAGTTATGATTGAAAATTACAGAACTGGTTTAATTTGGAACCTTTTTATGCAAAATGAAGATGTTCAAAATGGTTTAAAAAAATTAGGATTTAAAATCACCCAATAACAAGCAATGAAAAAATTATTCTATATTCTTGGTGTCGCATTTATTTTAACATCCTGTGGATCTGATTCCGGTCCGGGATATCAGGAACCATATATTCCAAATGATGATGACCCAGTGGTGGTTGATCCATTAACAGACACAGAAATGATGGATTTGGTACAAAGAGAAACGTTTAAATACTTTTGGGACTTTGCTAATACTAATTCAGGAGCTGCAAAGGAACGCTACCATCCAAATAATCCCAATCTTAACCAGAATGTAGTTACTACAGGTGGTTCTGGATTTGGTTTAATGTCCATTTTAGTTGGAATTGAAAGAGGGTTTATTACTAGAGAAGAAGGAATAACACGATTAAATAAAATTCTAAACTTTTTTGAAAATGCCGATCGTTTTCATGGCGCATGGTCGCATTGGATTGATGGCAGTAGCGGAATAGTGATCCCATTTAGCCCTCAGGATAATGGTGGCGACATCGTTGAAACAGCCTTCTTAGCACAAGGCCTTATTTGTATAAAAGAATACTTTAAAAATGGTTCAACAGCAGAAGTTGAACTTTCCAATAAAGCCGATGTCTTATGGAAAGGAATAGAATGGGACTGGTACACCCAAAATCAAAATGCTTTATACTGGCATTGGAGTCCAGACAATGAATTTGCTATTAATTTAAAATTAACTGGCTATAATGAAACATTAATAGCGTTTGTACTTGGCGCTGCTTCCCCAGATTATCCTATTCCTGTAGAAGCTTACCACGAGGGATGGGCTAGAAACGGAAATATTGTGACCACAGAAACTCAATATAATACACCATTAATTTTAGATCATGTAGGTTCCGGCACAGGTCCTTTGTTCTGGGCTCATTATTCCTATCTAGGATTAAATCCTACCGGGCTATCAGATCAATATGCAAATTATTGGAATCTCAATTTCAATCATACAAGTATTAACTATCAGCATTGTGTAAACAACCCTTCAAATTATACCGATTACGGACCCGATTGCTGGGGGTTAACTGCAAGTTATACAAGAAATGAAGATGGCACTATAGGATATATGGCTCATAAACCCGGTAATGATACCGGTGTTATTTCCCCAACAGCAGCAATTAGTTCCATTCCATTTACCCCTGAAAAATCATTGGCTGCAATGCACTTTTTTTATAGTAAAAAAGATAAATTACTTGGACCTGCAGGATTTTACGACGCTTTTAGTCCAAGATACAATTATTGGGTTGCCGAAGCGTATTTAGCTATTGATCAAGGGCCACAAATTGTTATGATCGAAAATTACAGAACAGGATTACTTTGGAACCTTTTTATGCAAAATGAAGATGTGCAAAATGGTTTGGATGTACTCGGATTTAATTATTAATAATATGAATACATTTAAAATAAAAATCAAATATAAAAAGATTTTTCTCGGATTTCTCTTCATTATTATTTCGAATAATCTTAATGCCCAGCATCAGGAATTGTATTCATATGAGTTTTTTGTAAATAACAGTGACACATTACAATACAGAATGTTATTACCTAAAAATTTCTCATCAGATAAGCAATATCCAGTGGTCCTGTTTCTTCATGGCGCCGGAGAACGAGGTAATGACAATGAATCACAGTTGGTTCATGGAAGCAAGTTATTTACCAATGAAATTAACAGGGATAGTTTTCCTACAATAGTAATTTTCCCACAATGTCCAAAAAACGATTATTGGTCTAGTGTAGAAGTGGATAGATCAAATTATCCTATAAAGTTAAAATTTAAATATGATGATGGCCCAACAAAACCAATGCACTTGGTGATGGATTTAATGGATGAGATGCTTGAAAAGCCATATGTTAAACAAGATCAAATTTACATCATTGGATTATCTATGGGAGGAATGGGGACCTTTGAACTCATCCATCGTAAACCGGAGATGTTTGCAGCTGCCGTACCAATTTGTGGTGGTGGTAACACATCCTCTGTTTCCAATTATGCCAAGACATTGCCAATTTGGGTGTTTCATGGTGCGCAGGACAAAGTAGTTGATCCACAACTATCAATCGATATGGTTTCTGCTATTCTAAAAGAAGGTGGATTACCAAAATTTACTTTATACGATTATGCAAATCATAACAGTTGGGATCCTGCATTTGCAGAACCTGAATTATTATCATGGTTATTTTCTAATAAAAAATCAAAAAATGAATAAACTAATAAACTTAATAATCGTACCATTTGTGTTTGTAACTCTTATTATGGGTTGTAAATCCAAATCAGACTCAAAAGTAACAACCGAAAATACATTTCAAGTAGAAGTAGACTCCATTTTGAATCTCATGACTCTGGAAGAAAAAATTGGGCAATTGAATTTGCCTGGAGCAGGTGAAATAATAACAGGACAGGCAAAAAATTCAAATATTGCAAAGAAAATCGAAGAAGGAAAGATAGGTGGTTTATTTAGTCTTCGATCTACAAAAAAAAATTAGAGAGGTACAAAAACTCTCCATAGAAAAAAGTCGGTTAGGAATTCCTTTATTATTTGGATTAGACGTGATTCATGGTTATCGCACTACTTTCCCAATTCCTTTAGGACTCTCATGTTCATGGGATATGGAATTGATCCAAAAAACAGCTCGAATGGCAGCTCAGGAAGCAAGTGCTGACGGAATTAATTGGACGTTTTCTCCAATGGTAGATATTTCAAGAGACCCTCGTTGGGGACGCGTATCTGAGGGCTCGGGTGAAGACCCCTATTTGGGAAGTGAAATTGCAAGGGCTATGGTAAGAGGTTATCAGGGCGATGATCTATCAAAAAATAACACATTAATGTCTTGTGTTAAACATTTTGCTTTATATGGTGCTCCTGAAGCCGGAAGAGACTACAACACAGTCGATATGAGTAGAATACGTATGTACAATGAATATTTACCTCCATATAAGGCTGCGGTTGATGAAGGCGTAGGTTCAGTAATGGCATCATTTAATGAAATAGATGGTATTCCGGCAACCGGCAATAAATGGTTACTCACGGATCTATTAAGAACAGAGTGGGGTTTCAATGGATTTGTGGTTTCTGATTATACAGGTGTTTCAGAGATGGTAGAACATGGTATGGGTGATTTACAAACGGTATCAGCATTAGCCTTGAATGCCGGATTGGATATGGACATGGTTAGTGAAGGTTTATTGACAACTTTAAAAAAATCTGTTGAAGAAGGACAGGTTAGTGTTGATCAGATTGATAATGCTGTAAGAAGGATATTAAAAGCAAAATATGAACTAGGCCTCTTTGACGATCCCTACAAATATTGCAATGACGAAAGGGCAGAAAGTGAAATATTCACCGAAGAAAACAGAACGTTTGCTCGAAAAGTAGCATCAGAATCCATAGTCTTATTAAAAAATGAAGGCCAGATTTTACCACTAAAAAGATCAGGAACCATTGCTTTAATAGGGCCATTGGCCAATACAAAAGAAAACATGCCAGGTACCTGGAGTGTATCAACCGATCTAAAAAAAGCAATCTCCCTTTTAGATGGATTAAAAACTGTAGCAGGTAATGATGTAAAGATATTACACGCAAAAGGCAGTAATTTAGACTATGACTTGGAATTTGAAAAAAGAACGACCATGTTTGGCAGAGAAATTCCGAGAGACGGTAGAACGGACAAACAGTTACTTGATGAAGCACTAAAAATAGCGTATCAATCAGATGTTATAGTAGCAGCTATAGGCGAATCATCAGAAATGAGTGGAGAAAGCAGTAGCCGAACGAATATTGATATTCCGCAAGTACAAAAAGATCTTTTAAAAGCATTGCTAAAAACCGGAAAACCTCTTGTCTTAGTACTATTCAACGGAAGACCTTTAACCATAAAAGAAGAAAGTAAAACCGTCCCGACTATACTCGATGTTTGGTTCCCGGGTAGTGAAGGCGGATTAGCTATCGCTGATGTGTTGTTTGGTGATGTCAATCCATCTGGTAAATTATCATCAACTTTCCCACAAAACGTAGGCCAAATTCCAATATTTTATAATCATAAAAATACTGGAAGACCGCTTGATAATAAAGAAGGGAAATTTAAAAAATTCCTGACCAATTATTTAGATGAAAGAAATGAACCATTATATCCTTTTGGTTATGGATTAAGTTATACTACTTTTGATTATGGTGATCT